>DASZNX010000340.1:0-11134 GCA_035551075.1 Gemmatimonadales bacterium
CCTGGTGATCGCGAGCTCCTGCGACGGCATCTGGAACCGGCGCAGCATTTTCCACACGAGCACCACGCTGAAGACGCCCATGGTCAACAGCGCCATCGTCTCGTGTTTCTCCATGATCTCGTGGATCGCCTCGCCGTGCTCGATCGTGTCGGAGGCTAGCTCGCCCGCGATGACGGCAGCCCAGCCCCCAATCACACCAGCCCACAACGTCCAGATTGCGGCCCACATCAGCGATTCACGCTTTGTCGCAGCCGCCGCTAAATCGAACAGGACCGCGATGGTGAGCAGCGCCGCCGGAAAATCGTTGAGCAGCGCATGCCAGCGAGGGGCATCGTAGCCGAGCATTAAAGTCCCAGGTTGTTGACGATCGGTGGATTGGCGGAGTAGTCGTAAAAGCCCTTGCCGGTCTTCTTGCCATACATTCCCGCGAGCACCATCCGCTTCAGTAACGGCGGAGGCGCATAGCGCGCCTCGCGGTATTCCTTGAACATGATTTCGGCGATGTGATGAGTCGTGTCGAGCCCCACAAAGTCGAGCAACGTGAGGGGTCCCATCGGGTAGCCGCATCCGAGCTGCATCGCCTTGTCGATGTCCGGCACGCTGCCGATGCCGCGCTCCACCGCGCGAATCGCGTCGAGCAGGTAGGGCACGAGCAGCAGGTTCACGATGAAGCCCGAGTTGTCTTTCGCCGCGACGGGCTCTTTCCGGAGCGAAGCGGCGAAGGCGAACGCGCGCTTGAAGGTCTGCTCGGACGTCGTGACCGTCCGCACGACCTCGACGAGGGCCATGAGCGGCACGGGGTTGAAGAAGTGGAGGCCGACAAACCGGTCCGCGCGCTTCGTTGCCGCGGCCATCTCGGCGATCGTGAGGCTCGACGTGTTCGATGCGAACACCGTCCCCGGCCCGCACAGAGCGTCGAGCTCCTTGAAGAGCGCGTTCTTGAGCCCGAGATCCTCGGTGATCGCTTCGATCACGATGTCGACCGGTTTCAAATCCGCGACGGACGTGGTGAACGTCAACCGTTGGAGCGTCGCGTCGCGGTCGCTCGATTGCAGCTTGCCTTTCTCGACGAATTTGGCGAGGGATTTCTCGATCCCCGCCCGCCCGCGGTCGAGGAATTCTTTCGAGACGTCACGGACGATCGTGTCGTACCCCGCGGTTGCCGCGACCTGCGCGATACCACTCCCCATGAGCCCACACCCCAACACCCCGACGCGCTTGATGTCAGCCATGACGATGGTCAGCTCCTCGGTTTCGGCCTGGGATGCTCAAATGCCTTGCGCATCTCCTCTGCAATGCGAACGAAGGGATGAGGACCCGGCAACGACGGAGGCGTTTCGCGAATCTCGTTGCGCTCGAGTCGGTCGAGCACCTGTTCGAGCGAGACTTGGATGCGCTCGTTATCGGCGCGATGGGTTCGCGCGATCGCAACGACAAAAGGCGCCAAGACCGCCGCCGGCAGGAGCCCCAGCGGCCCGAACAGCACCGTCACGGGAGCAATGGCAAGCGATCCCAGCCCCAAGATCATCCCGGCCGCCAGGATTCGGCGTGCACGACGCGGCCGGATATCCGCCCTCAACACCACGTGGCAGAACCCCGGCTCGAGCTGCGTCACCTGGCCCGTAACCTCCTCGGCGTTCGCCAGCGCGTAGCGGCGCCCTCTCGACCCGAGCGCGCGTTGAATGCTCGCGATCGCCCCGGCTTTGGGCTCCCACGTCGTGCGGTCCGGATAACGGCGCTTCACCTGGAGCGACTCCGCGTCCTCCATCCAGCGCGACAACGCCCGCTCGACCGTTGGCCGATCGCCGGGGACAACACGCTGGGCGGAGAGCACGCGCGGACCGGTCAGCCATGCCCAAAAGCCCTGCCCGGTTTCCACGACCGTGCGCGTCTGTTCCTCGAGCAGTGCCTGCTGGAGGTAGCGGTTCGGAATGCCGACGTCTTTGCCGAGGGCGAGGACCTCTTCCTTTGTCAGCCCTTCACCGATGTCGCGCTCGCCCGCCTGGAGCTCCGCGGCACGCTGGATGATGCGCTCGAGCGCGTCGCGGCTGATCAGCTCTCCCGCCATCAGACCTTGGCTTTCCCCCGGTTGTGCCGCGCCGGGAGCCGCTCGCCGGAGGTCGCCTGCGGCAACGCCTTGGGATTTGATTCGACGATCTTCTCCATGAAGCCCTTGAAGAGATCGATCGGGATCGGAAAGATCGTGGTCGAGTTGTTCTCCGACGCAATCTCGTTCACCGTCTGCAGGTAACGGAGCTGAATCGCGGCGGGCTCGGAGCCGATGATGTGCGCCGCCTGCGCGAGCTTCTCGGATGCTTGCAGCTCGCCTTCAGCGTTGATGACCTTCGCGCGCCGTTCCCGCTCGGCCTCTGCCTGTCGCGCCATGGCGCGTTTCATCTCCGGCGGCAGATCGACGTCTTTGACTTCTACCGCCGACACTTCAATGCCCCAGTCTTCGGTGCGTGTGTCGATGATCTGCCGGAGAATGGCATTGATCTTCTCGCGGTCGGCGAGCAGCTGATCCATCTCGGTCTCGCCGAGCACGGAGCGGAGCGTCGTCTGTGCGAGCTGGCTCGTCGCGTAGAGATAATTCTCGACGGCCACCACGGCCTTGTCGGGCGTCTTCACCCGCATGTAGAGCACCGCGTTCACCTTGATCGAGATGTTGTCGCGGGTGATCACGTCCTGCGGCGGGATATCGATCGCCATGACGCGGAGCGAGACCTTCTGCATCTTGGCGAGGAGTGGCGGCAGGAAAATCAGCCCCGGCCCCTTGGTCGGTCGCAAATGCCCGAGGAGGAAGTACACGCCGCGTTCATACTCGCGCAGCACGCGGAGCCCTGAAAAGAGGTAGAGGGCGATGACCCCGAGCGCCGTGACGAGGATGTCGCTCATAGCGCTTCGACGATGACAGCCGCGCCCTGGCCGCCGCCGATGCACGCCGAGCCGAGTCCGAACCGCTTCTTCTCCCGGCGGAGCGCGTGCAGCAGATGGATCGTGATGCGCGTGCCGCTGGCGGCGAGCGGGTGCCCGATGGCGATCGCGCCGCCGCACGTGTTGGTGCGCGACCGGTCGAGGCCAAGCTCGCGTTCGACGGCGAGATATTGCGGCGCGAATGCTTCGTTCACTTCGACAAGATCCATTGCCTCGAGTTTCATGCCCGCCTTGGTGAGCGCCTTGCGCGCAGCGGGTGCGGGTCCGATTCCCATATGCCTTGGTTCGACGCCCGCCACAGCCCAGGCGACCAGCCGGCCGAGCGGCTTGAGCCCGTGCGACTTCGCGTAGTTCTCACTCGCGAGCACGGTCGCCGCGCCCCCGTCGGAGATGCCCGACGCGTTCCCAGCCGTCACCAGGCCATCCTTCTTGAAATACGGCTTGAGCGTGCCAAGGATTTCCAGCGTCGTTTCAGGCCGCATATGCTCGTCGGCGCGGAACTCGACTTCTTTGCCCTTCATCTTGATCGTCACGGGAATGACTTCATCCTGGAAGGCGCAGGCGTCCCACGCTTGTTTGGCCCGCTGCTGCGATGCGACGGCCACCTCATCCACTTCCTTCCGCGTCAGCTTGTACTTCTCGGCCAGGCTTTCGGCCGTTTCGGCCATCGAGAGGCCGCATTGTGGATCTTTCAAGGCTTCCCAGAGCAGATCCTCGAGCGGCGCCGGTCCGAGGCGCAGGCCCCAGCGCGCGCCGCGGACCACATGCGGCGCCTGGCTCATCGACTCGGCGCCCCCCGCGAGCACGACATCCGTTTCGTTCAGCAGAATCAACTGCGCGCCCTGGGTGATGGCCTCGAATCCGGAGCCGCAGAGGCGGTTGACCGTCACTGCGGGTGTTTCGATCGGCAGCCCGGCCTTGAGCCCGACGTGCCGCGCCATGTAGATCGCGTCGGCGGACGTCTGCAGGGCATTGCCGAAGACGACATGGCCGAAGTCACTCGCGGGAACACCCGACCGCTGTATTGCGTAACGGGATGCTGCCGCTCCCAAATCGATGGCCGACAAATCCTTCAAAGAGCCGCCAAACGCGCCGAAGCCCGTCCGCACACCGGACAGGAAGACCACGTCTGTGTTGGCGCCCTGGGTTTTCATGGAGGTCACTCCGCTACGAGACTCGGGAAAATATAGCCGCGGCAACCTCCCCGGTCGTGGCATTCCCGCCGAGGTCGGGAGTGCGTGCGCCATCGGTAACCGCTTGTTTGACGGCGCGTTCCAGATCACGCGCGGCCTCGGCATGCCCCAGGTGCTCGACCATGAGCGCGCCGGTGAGAACAGCGGCGACGGGATTGGCGACACCTTTGCCGGCCAGCGGCGGCGCCGAGCCATGCACCGGCTCGAAGAGGCCACCGCGCCGGCCGGGATGGAGGTTGGCGCTTGCCGCGACGCCAAGCCCACCCACGAGCCCGGCGCCAAGATCCGAGAGAATGTCGCCGTAGAGGTTGTTGGTCACGATGACCTGGAAGCGCGCCGGCTCGCGCACGAGCTCCAGGGCGAGCGCGTCGACATACCGGTGTTCTGTCTGAATGCCCGGATATTCGGCCGCCACGTGCTTGAATTTTTCCTGCCAGATCCTGTGGGTGGGAATCGCGTTCGACTTGTCGCTCATCGTGACGCGAGTCTTCCCGTGCCGTTTGGCCCACTCGAACGCGGCGCGGAGAATGCGCTCGACCCCTTTGCCCGTGTTCACTTCTTCGGCGATGTGCTCGTCTCCCTCGTCCCGGCCGCGCCCGGTGTACTGGCCCTCGGTGTTTTCACGGAAGATCACGAAATCGATGGGCGGACGGGCGGACGGGCCGACGGGCGGTAAGCGGAGCGGAGTAAGGTCCGGGTGCAGCAGCACAACTGGTCGAAAATTGACGTACAAGTCGAGTTTGAATCGCAACCCGAGCAGGATATCGCGCGCGTGCTCGTTGCCGGGTACCCTGGGGTCACCGATCGCGCCGAGGAAGATTGCATCGACGTCGTCGCGCAGATGCCGAAACGCGGCGTCCGGCAATGTCTCTCGTGTCTTGAGATAATGATCCGCGGAGTAAGGGAGCCGCTCCCACTGCAATGAAAAGCCGTGACTCGCTGCTCCGCGCTCGATGATGGGGATGGCGGCCTCGATGACCTCGGGCCCGATGCCATCGCCCGCGATCACGGCGATGCGGTAGCTCTTCAAGGGCCTGTCGGCCCGTTCGCCCGTCGGAGCGTCATTCGAATCCCGTCGCTCTCCCACACGCCAAACAGTAGGCCCATCCGACGTCGAGCTCCGCGCCGCAGCCCTGGCATTTCAACGCGCCCTCGCCCTGCGGCTGGCCACAATGCGGGCAAAAGCGAATCTCCCGATTGGTCGGGAGCACCCCGCCGCAATACTCGCATTGATTGGAAGACGGCGAGTCGCCGGGCCGCGACGTATGGAGCGCGATGCGCGGAACAAACGGGAGCGCCACCGGGTTCTCGCCCGTTGCGTCGCTCAGCTCTTCTTCATCTTCTTCGCCCGTCGATGGCGCATACGCGCGATCGGCGAGCAGGACGCGCTCGGCAGCGCGCCCGTTGACCATCACCTGCGCGTCGGGAAAGCTGCGAAAGTAGGCGGGATCGGGATTGATCGTGGCGATCTCGCGCTGCATCGCCTCGCGCACGTTCTCCGGCTCGAGCTGAACGTAGCCGCGCTCGCCGGCCAACAGGCGGAGCACGGCCATCTCATAGTCCTGGTGCGTCGCGACGTTCAGGCGCGAGCGATTGGACCGATAGGGGACAAGCCGCTCGTAGACATCGGCCGCGGGAAACGGCACGGCGACGCGGGTGTCGCGCGCGAGTGCTTCGACCAGGAGTCCGAAGAGGCGATCGAGTTCGTCCATGGCTCAATGGCTCGGGGATCCATTTCTCCAGGCATTCATCCACCGGTCATACAGCACCGGCACGACGCCGCCCTGCTGCAGCACCTCGACGCCGGATGGATCACGATACGCTTTCCGATAGAAGACATGGGTCACACCGGAGTTGATGATCAGCTTGGCGCACATAACGCACGGCGACGCGCTGACGAACACGACTTTGTCGCGGACGTTCCCGGGCGCTTTCACGAGCGCGTTCATTTCCGAGTGGATGCACCCGCAATTGCCGGGCACCGCGGAGTCACACTTGTTCGGCAGGCCGCGCGCGTTGCCGTTGTAGCCGATCGCGAGGACATTCTCGAGCCGCTGGTCGGTGACTACGGTTCCCACCTGCAGGCGTGCGCACGTCGACCGTTTGGCCAACTCCTCGGCCATCCGCATGTACACCTCGTACAGCGGGATGCGGTCGACCGCGACCGACGGGTCGGCGGCGAGCAAGTGGTCCTTACTTGCGCTCATGTAGCTCCTCGTCGGGATCGAAGGCGACGTATTTGCCGCGCGCCCGCTGCTTTGCCAGCCAGGTATCGAAGCCGGACGGGATCAGACCGTTGGAGCGCTCCTGTTGCTCGGCCGAGCGTATCGCCAGGAAGTTGGCATACTCGTTCTTCACGTACTCGTTATGGCCGCGGACCCAGCGCCAATCGACGGTGTGGTGCGCCGCGACCTGCGCGAGCGCCTGCCAGAGCTCGACGTTCTCGAGCGAGCCGGTTTTGCGGCGCCACCCCCGGGCCTGCCAGGCGGGCATCCATTCGCTCATCCCCTTCACCAGATACTCGGAATCGGATACGAACCGGACGTGGGCGTTGCGCCACTGGCGCCGGATCCACTCGAGCGCCGCGATGGCGCCGGCGAGCGCCATGCGATTGTTCGTGGTCTGCGGCGAGCAGTCGTAGAAATCCCAGCGAGCGACGCTATCGCCCGCGGGCGCTTCGATCAGCGCCGCATTTCCCCCGCGGCTCGGCTTGCTCGCGTCGTTGCCGAGACAGCTTTCGTCGGCGTGCACCAGCACAAATGGTTCGTATTCACTCATGGCTCAATCACCACCGGAATGTCGGTATGTAACAGGATCTCCTCGGCGTGCGAGGCGGTCACCTGCGCCCGCTGTCCCACGTGCGCGCCGGCAAACAGCGCATCGCACCCGGTCCGTTGTACCACCCGCTGGACGGCTTCACCGGGGGTCCCGCGCTCGAGATGCGTCACGAACGCCACGCCTTGCAACGACAGCACTGCCTCCGCTTCTCCCACGACCATCGTGCCGATCGCCGGATCGATGGTGGCGTGGATGATGTGTACCGTGCTGTTCGTGACGCTGGCGAACCGTGCCACTGACGCCAGCGCTCGCTGCGACGTTTCTCTGCCGTCGTAAGCGACCGCGCACGAGTGCATCGGAGACGGCTTACTCGCGCAGACGATCACGCTGCGCTCCGCGACCCGGAGTAACGCGGACACCGTCTTGCCCAGCACATCCGCGGCCGACGATCGCCCGCGCTTGCCGACGAGCACCGTGTCGACGTCGCGCGCGAGCGTGGCAAGCTCCGTTGTGGGATCGCCGACCCTCTGAATCGTCTGCACGGCCAGGCCGGCATCCTTCACGCGCTCGGCGGCGCGGCTCAGCAGCTCACCCGAATCCGACGCGCGCCGCCCGGGCGATAGGAGGTGTGTCTCCTTGACGTGCACCGCGACGAGCCGGGATTTGAAGCGCTTGCCGATGACGACCGCCTGCTCCAACGCTTCATCGGCGTTGGGGCTGCCGTCGAGTCCGATCAACAATCGAGTGAACACGCTCCGGCGCGGCGCTAGGGCAGCACCGCAAAGCTCTCCAACTCGCGCAGCCGAAACGTAAGCAGCTCGCCGGTCATCGGCAGCCGCCCCGCCAGCACGTCGTCGCGTCCGCTCGTGTCGAGCCGCTCCGCCACCACGACATATTCGGTGCCGCGACGCCGGAGCGCCACCCGCAGATGCTGGCGGACGGCGCGCTCCAGCGCATCGAGGGAGTCGGGCGTCAGCGACCGGTATTCGGGAATCGTGGCCATCGACCGGGGTTCAGGAGACCGCGATCGTCCCGGGCGGTCCTCCCACGATCCGCCCGATCCGCGCCGCAGCCGGTGTTTTTTCCATCTTTAGCGCGGCGATCAGCGCGTCCGCGCGATCGGGCGCCACCGCGATCAGCAGCCCGCCGGAGGTTTGCGCATCGAATAACAGGACGCGAACCGGTTCCGGCACCGCGGCATCGAAGCGCACTTGGTCCGTCAGGGCCTCGCGGTTGCGCTTGCTCCCGCCTGGTATCGCGCCGCGCGCAGCGAGATCCGCCGCCTTGGGCAGCAGCGGCACGCTCGCCGCGTCGAGCTCGGCGGACACACCGCTCGCGGCGAGCATGTTGTGCAGATGACCGAGCAAGCCGAAGCCCGTGACATCCGTCGCCGCGTGCGCCCCGTGCGCGAGCATCGCGCGCGCGGCGCCGGCGTTGAGTGTGGTCATTGACCGCACCGCATCGGCCAGATCGGCGGCGGAGGCGAGATCGCGTTTGAGCGCGGTCGTCAGCACTCCAGTTCCGATCGGTTTGGTCAGTACCAGAATGTCGCCCGGCTGCGCGCGCGCCAGCGTGGTGATCCGCTCCGGATGGACTTCACCGATGGCGACCATGCCGTACTTGGGCTCCGGATCATCAATGGAATGGCCACCGAGCACGAACGCGCCGGCTGCTTTTGCCACATCCGCGCCGCCGCGCAGCACGTCACCCAGCAGCTCGTAGGGAAGCTTATCGCGCGGCCACCCGACGAGGTTCAACGCGAGGAGCGGAGTCGCGCCCATCGCGTACACATCGGAGAACGCGTTGGCGGCCGCAATGCGGCCGAAGTCGTAGGCGTCATCGACGATCGGTGTGAAGAAGTCGACGGTCGCGACGATGGCGCGATCCGGCGTCAACTGGTACACGGCGGCGTCGTCCCGCGTCGCAGCATCGACCAGGATGCGTGGATCCGTGAGGGTCGGCACGTGGCGCAAGACCTGCGCCAACTCGGCGGGGCCGAGCTTGCAGGCTCAGCCGGCGCCGTGCGAAAGCGCAGTCAGGCGAATCGTTTCCATTGGTCCAGCGAAGATAGCTACGAAAGCCGCCAGGCGAGCAGGGCTCCTGCGCCGACGTAGCGCGCCACATCGCAGACGATTTCCGCCAGCACTACGCGTCTCGCCACGGCGTCGGGCGCGGGGGTAAACCATTTCAGCGAAGAAATCAGCAATCCGAACAGCAGAAACAGCAGCCACCACTCACCGCTGCCGAGCGAATCGAACCACAGCGACGCAATGAGCGTGATGAGCGCAGCTTCGCTCGCGCGCCGTTTGATGACGTGCAGCGGCACATCGACGTAGACCGTCGCGCCGGGGGGAACCGCCAGCCGATTGACGATGTAGGTCGTGACGAACGTCGCAATCTCGAACCACGCGCCGGCGAGTATCCAGGCGACGACGATCCGGCCGAGTGTCACCCTAGCGCGAACCGCGGTAGCCGGGACCCCGGAGTCCGCGACCCGGGCGCTCGCTGGTGAGCTGGCCCTTGCGAATCACGGTCTTGCCGTTGACCAGGACGTACTCGATGCCCACCGAGGTCTGATGGGGCTGCTCAAATGTCGCGCGATCGATGACCGTGGCCGGATTGAAGACGGTAATGTCGGCATACATCCCCGGCCTCACCAGGCCGCGGTCCGCGAGTCCGACGCGTTGCGCCGCGAGCGATGTCATCTTGCGCACGGCGAACTCGAGCGGGAAGAGCTTCAGGTCGCGCGAGTAGTGGCCGAGGATGCGCGGAAACGTCCCGTAGGCGCGCGGATGCGCGGATTGGGCGCCGAAGGGACCGTCCGGCGCGACTCCGCCGAAGTCCGTATTCACCGACACCCACCATTGTTTCATCGCGGCTTGCACGTCCGGCTCATCCATGATCGCGTAGACCGCGTCGGTGCGATGCCCACCCTCGGCAGTCACGATGTCGAATACCGTCTCGATTTGGTCGCGATGGCGCGCGGCCGCAATCTCGGCAACCGTCTTGC
Organism: Gemmatimonadales bacterium; assembly: GCA_035551075.1. Taxonomy (GTDB): domain Bacteria; phylum Gemmatimonadota; class Gemmatimonadetes; order Gemmatimonadales; family GWC2-71-9; genus 20CM-2-65-7. Next base: position 9,916 of record DASZNX010000340.1, read on the forward strand.
CCTGCATGTAGCGCAGCGAGTCCTGGAACGTGCCCGTGATGAGAATCCCGGCGCCGCCACCGGCGGCCGAATAGAACACTTCGCCCCCGGTGGGGTTCTGCATCTCGCGGTGCAGCCGCGCGCGTGTCGCGGGATCGCGCAAACGAATGAGCAGCGAGTCCATGCCGCCGCTCTCCGCCCAGGTCGGAATCGAGGCATCGAGCGAGGTAGCGGCGCGAATGTACGGATATTGATCGGCGGTGACATCCAATCCCGCGGCCCGCGCCGAATCGATGCGCGCCAGAATGCGCGGCATCTGTCCCCACGTCTTCTTGCCCGACACCTTGAGGTGCGAGACCTCGGCCGGGATGTCGGCTTCCTTCGCGATGCGGAAGAGCTCGTTCAAGGCATCGTCGATTTGCTCGCCTTCATTCCGCATGTGCGACGCGTAAATGCCGCCATGCCGCCGCGCAGCTTTGGCGAGCGCGATCAGCTCGTCGGTCTTGGAGTAGCTCGCGGGCGCATACTCCAGAGCCGTCCAGACGCCGAGTGCTCCCTGTTCCATCAGCGTATCGACGATGGCCGTCATGTGCGCGAGCTCGGCGGCGGTCGGATCGCGGTTCTCGTCTCCGACTACCGCCAGCCGCACCTGGGTTGCGCCGACGAAGGTCGCGATGTTCAGTGACGAGCCCTGCTTTTCGAGCTGGGTGAAATATCCATTGAGGTCGCGCCAGTCTTCGCGATAGTGCCATTTCTTCATGGCGTCCGAATCAGCCAGAACGAGCTTGTCGGTAAGCGGCGCGACCGAGCCGCCCTCGCCGGTGACCTCGGTGGTGATGCCCTGCGTGATCTTCGAGAGCACGCGGTTGTCGATGAGGACGTTGATCTCGGACTGGCCCATCATGTCGATGAAGCCGGGCGCCACCACGAGCCCGCTCACATCGAGGGTGTCACGCGCGGTCGCGGAGCGCAAAAATCCGACGGCCATGATCCGGTCACCCTGTATCCCGACGTCGCCCCGATACCGCGGATTACCGCTCCCGTCGATGATCCAGCCGCCCTTGAGGATCAGGTCATATGGGGCGTCATTTCTCGCCGGCCTCCCCATCCCACATGCGCTGAGAACGACAAGTAGCACCGCGCAGATGGCCTGTCCGCTCGTCCGCCCCGTCCGTTGCATTTTCATTTCCAGGTAGCCCTCAATGAATCCGGCCGAATGACCAGGCCGCGAATGATCACC
>DASZNX010000341.1:0-2572 GCA_035551075.1 Gemmatimonadales bacterium
ACCCCGGACTGATCCAAGTGAAAAGCGATCCCCTACTGAACAACCTCCACAGCGACCCCCGCTTTGCAGCCTTCTTGAAGAAGCTCAACCTACCCACCTGATGCCGACGGTTTGGCAATTGCCAATTCGTTGACAGTGCCAATAAGACCAACCCTCTCCTGATCAAGTAGTTAGCGGTGGCGCGGCGTTTGCTTCCGGTTTGATCAACTCGCTCGGGAGATATCGTGGTTGGGTTCACGCCCGTCCTGGTCGCTGCGCTCGCTCTACCTACCGTCCAAGTCGCCTCGCCAAGCGTGCCACTTGCGTCCCCGCCCTACGCAACCGTGACGGACGAACGGCTCCAGCATCCGGAGCCGGGCGATTGGCTCATGTATCGGCGAACGTACGACGGCTCAGGCTTCAGTCCGCTGCGGCAAATCACCGCGCGCAACGTAGCAAGGCTCTCGCTCGCGTGGTCCCTCAATACAGATCTGGTCGGGGCTCATGAAACGACGCCCATAGTGAACCACGGACGGATGTTCATCACAACACCTGGGAACAACGTGATTGCACTGGATGCCAAGACGGGCACCCAGTTGTGGCGGTATGTAAAGGTGTACCCCGAGGGCCTCTTTCAACTGCATCCGACCAATCGCGGCGTGGCGCTGTACGGCGACCGCGTGTACATGGCCACGACCGATTGCGAGCTCGTGGCTCTGGATGCTGCAACAGGGAAAGAAGCCTGGGCCGTCCCGATCGATGACTACAAGACGGGCTGCTACTCGACGCTGGCGCCACTCGCCGCGCGCGGCAAGATCCTCGTCGGTTACTCGGGCGGAGAATTTGGCGTCCGCGGCTCAGTCAGCGCATTCGACGGCGAGACCGGCAAGCGCATTTGGCGCACCTACACGGTGCCCGCGCCCGGTGAGCCAGGCGGGACGAGCTGGAAAGGCGACACCTACAAGCGCGGCGGTGGCTCGACGTGGATCACCGGCGTGTTTGATCCCGCCACGAACATCACCTACTGGGGGACCGGGAATCCGGGGCCGTGGGTCGCGGACGATCGCCCGGGCGACAATCTGTATACCAACTCCACGCTGGCGCTGGACGTCAACAGCGGCGAATTGAAGAGCTATTTCCAGTACACGCCGCACGATTCGTGGGACTGGGATGAAGTGTCGGCACCGCTGCTGATCGAGACGGAGATTGACGGAAAACCGGTCAAGACGGCGACGCATGCGGGACGCAACGGATACCTCTGGATTCTCGATCGCGATCAGGGACGTCTGAAGTTTCTGCACGCGTTGCCGTTTTCGAACAACAACGTGTTCACCTCGATCGACGCGAGGACGGGCAGACCCGTCGTCGATGAATCGAAGCGTCCCGGTGCCACGCATGGCGCGGAATTCTGCCCGAGCATCGGGGGCGGAAAGGACTGGCCACCGGAGGCATGGAGCCCGCAAACGAAGCTCCTCTACGTCCCCGCGAACAACAACGTCTGTGGCTTTCTCCCCCAAGGCGAAGTGCCGGAACCGAACACCGCCGGGATCTACGTCGGATATAAGGTGGAAAGCATCTTCGGGTCGGTTCGCATCACACCCGGCGCGGATCATTTCGGCGAGCTGCAAGCCTGGGACCTGAACACGGGCAAGCGATTCTGGCAGCACAACTTCAAAACCGTGCTGTGGGCGCCGCTGCTCGTGACGGGCGGGGACCTGGTCTTTGCGGGTGGGACGCCGGATCGGGAGTTCCGAGCGTTCGATGCGCGCACCGGCGAAGAACTGTGGAGTTTCCCGGCGCCCGCCGGCATCGTCGGTGTTCCAACATCCTTTGAAGTCGACGGTGAGCAGTACATCGCCGTCACCACCGGATGGGATCTCGATGCGCGCGGCGTGCAAAACGGGATCGACGCGATCCAGGGAACCCACACCGTCGTCCCGAGGGGGGGCACGCTCCTTGTCTTCAAGCTTCGCTAAACACGACCAGCCTTCGCGGCGTGAGTTCGTCCGTGCGTCGACTGCAACCGCCGTTTCCCTTGTTTTCTCAGCCCGGCCGATGCGTGCCGAGGGGAGTAGCCAGATGGAGAGCCCGATGGAGGTAGTGCGCAGGTTCTGCGCAGCGTGGTCCAACAATGCCCCGACCGCCGAGCTGGCCGCGTTTTTCACCGACGACGCCGTCTATCACAATATGCCGATGGAGCCGGTCATCGGCAGGAAGGCCATCGCGAACAACATCGCCTCGTTCATCCGCCCCGGCGCGCCGGGCATCGAGAAGATTGACTTCCGCGTCATCAACATCGCGGCCAACGGCCCGGTCGTGATGACCGAGCGGGTGGACGTCTTCAAGCTCCCCAACAAGTCGTTCGAGCTGCCAGTCATGGGGATCTTCGAAGTCACCGACGGCAAGATCAGCGCCTGGCGCGACTACTTCGACATGAACCAGTTCACCACTCGCATGGGATGAGCAACTGTGGCTTTCCCGGATGCGATCAGGGCCGTCCGCTCCCACCATGCTGAGCAATGAGTGAAACAAGCACGTTGGAACCGATCGGAATCATCGGCGCCGGACGGCTGGGGCAGGCCCTGACCCGAAC
>DASZNX010000342.1:0-3813 GCA_035551075.1 Gemmatimonadales bacterium
ATCGACCACCACCGCTACGACACGACGTCCATCCTCGCCCTGATCGAACACCGCTGGCACCTCGCGCCGTTGAGCGACCGCGATGGCGCGGCGGACGACATGGCCAATGCGTTCGAACCCGATCGCTGAGCGGAGATAACCATGCGTCGACTGCTTCCCAGCCTGGCTCTCCTGGCGATCGTCGGGTCGTGTTCGCCGGAGCGCGCGGTTCTTCCTACACCGTCGATGTCGACGGGAATTCCGCTGAACCTGGGGTCGAAGGAGCGTTACACGCTTGCTGTCGTCGGGGACATGCCCTACGGCACCCACAAGCTCGACTCGCTGCCGCTGCTCATCGATCTGATCAACAGCGATCCCAAGGTCGATCTGGTTGCGCACCTTGGTGACATCAAGGCCGGGTCGAACAGTCCCTGCACGAACGAATACATCGATTCGATCCGCGTGCTGTTCGATCACCTGAAGGACCCGTTCGTCTATACGCCGGGCGACAACGAATGGACCGACTGCCACGTGGGGAGTAAGAACAATGGCCTGTACACACCCACGGAGCGACTCCAGTTCGTGCGGCAGGTGTTCTTCCCGGTGGCGGGTCAGACGCTGGGCGGTCGCAAGAAGCAGGTGCTGACCGAAGCGGATGATCCCGCCAATGCGCAGTACGTGGAGAACACGATGTGGATGGAGTCACAGGTCGTATTTGCAGCGTTGAATCTTCCCGGCAGCAATGACGACAAAGCCTCCTGGGGCTCGACCCTCCCCTCGGACGCCGGCAACTATCCGTCGCAGGCCACGGAACGGGACACGCGCAAGCAGGCGAACCTGGCGTGGCTCGACAAAGCGTTCACGATCGCCACCGACAAGGATGCCGCCGGCGTCGTGTTGCTATTCCAGGCCGACATGTGGGATACCACCACCTCGATCAGCGGGTACGACACGCTCGTCGTGCGGATCGGCAACCTCGCCGCGACGTTCGGCAAGCCGGTCCTGTTGCTCGAAGGCGATTCGCACATTTACAGTGTCGATTATCCGTACTCCCCGTCTTCACCGCTGCATAGCAAACACCCGTCCACACCGGTGGCGGAGAACGTGACACGGATCGTCGTCGAGGGTGACGGCAATCGCACGGAGTATCTGCGCTTGACCATCGATCCGCAGCAGAATGCAGGGCAGCTCTTCAGCTGGGAACGCGTACCGCTCAACTAGTGCCCACACACGGCTGGCCTTCGGAGATCCTCCGGAGGCCAGCCACTGGAACCCGCTCCCGGGGCGGCGGTATTTCCTGCCGTCATGACGGCACATGCAGGGAAGGATCGCATCGCGATGGTCAGCGGCGGCAATCGTGGCATTGGATTCGAGATCTGCCACGGCCTGGCGAAGCTTGGGTTGCGCGTCGCAATGGGTTCGCGTGACGTTGCGTCAGGGCAGCGCGCGCTCGAGACCATCGACGCAGCACTCCGCGATCTGATCGTCGTTGTGCAGCTCGATGTCACAGACGCGAACTCCGTACAAAATGCGACAGCACGTATGGAAGAGCAGTGGGGACGCATCGATGTGCTCGTGAACAACGCAGGCGTCTACCTCGATGAATCCGAGAATGGCGAAACCGTCTCGATGGACGTCGTGCGTGTCACACTCGAAACCAATCTGGTGGGGGCACTGCGGCTCAGTCAGGCGGTGATTCCCGGAATGCGGGCGCGGCGCTACGGCCGCATCGTCAACGTTTCGAGCGGCTACGGCGCCTGCTCCGCGATGGACAGTGGTGGCGTCCTCGCATACAAGCTGGCCAAGCTCGGTCTGAACGGAATGACACGAATTCTCGCCGCCGAGCTGAAGGGGACGGGAGTCCTGGTGAACGCGATGGATCCAGGCTGGGTGCGGACCCGGATGGGCGGCCGCAGCGCGCATCGCACACCGCAACAAGGCGCGGATACCGCACTCTACCTGGCGACTCTACCTTCCAATGGTCCTACGGGCGGCTTCTTCCACGACCGCCGGCAAGTCTCCTGGTAGGGAGGGCACTCGATGAAACTCTATCTCATCACGACCGGCCTCTTGTTCGCCGTCATTTGCGTGCTCCACATCTGGGAAATCATCGACCGCGGCCACTTCGCGTTCGAGGATCCCATCGTGCTGCTCGCGGCCGCCGGCCTCTCCGTGTGGGCGTGGCGACTCAACTCGCGGCTGACCGTTTCTTGAGGTTCCGATCATGATCGCTCTCCTGCTCTTGCTCCAACAAGCGGCCACGCCGCCCACTCCAGCCACACCGCGTCGGGAGATTTCGGATCCCGGCGTCATTGCCACCAATCAGCGCGTCACTCCCGCGGGCGTGCAAAGCGTGTTCACCGACCGCGTCTTTGGCGTGCGCTTCGGCGCGAAGCCCGGCGAGATCTGGGTGTCGATTCACGGCGCGGCGTACAAGCTCGGCTGGCGCGACAATGCCGTGCTCGGCAGCGCCGCGTTTGACGGCCGCGCCGGAGTCCAAGGGGTCACGATCGATCCGGTGACCGGTCGAGCGTTCGTGAGCTCGGTAGGCCGCCTTCCGGCGGAATTGACGATCAGCCGAACCCCGGGCTCCGACTCGCTCGCGCATGCGAAATCGGTCGCGCATCTCACGGCGTACGACGGCGACTCGATGGTCGTGCGGATCACTTCCCCCGCGCTGGGCGACTACATCGTCGGCGCGCCAGCGGTCGCGCGGAGAGCTAATGCATCAGGTCATCGCGTCGTCGTCGTGCCGCTGTCCGCGAACGACTCGCTCGCCGTCCTCGACGCGGATTCCGGCACTCTGCTCAAGAAGATTCCGCTCGGCGTGCTCCCGGTGGCGGCGGTGATCAGCGCGGACGGATCGATCGCGTACGTCTCGAACCTCGGTGGGCGCAAGCCAACGGCGAAAGATCGCGCCGCCAAGCAGTGCTGCGATCCGTTTGCCGAGCTGGTACGCGTGGATCAGCGCGGGATTGCGGAGCCGGGAAGCGTGATGCGGGTGGATCTCATCGCCGGGACGGTTACGAAGACCTTCCCGGTCGGGCGCCACCCTACGGGAATGGCCTGGGATGAGAAGAATTCTCGGCTCTACGTCACCAACGGCAATTCGGACGCCGTGAGCGTGATCGACACGCGCCGCGACGCGGTGATCAGGACGATCGCGATTACGCCGTTCCGCGAGCGCAAGTTTGGCCTCGCGCCGACGGCGGTCGCGCTGTCGCCCGATGCGAGCACTCTGTACGTCACACTGGGCGGCGTGAACGCCGTTGCCGTGTACTCGATACCAGGCGTTCAGCTGCGCGGCTTGATCCCGACGGGCTGGTATCCGACGAACGTCGACGTGAGCGCGGACGGTCGCACGCTCGCCGTGGGAACGCTCTTTGGAGTCGGATCGGGCATCGGGCATATCGTGGGCAAGACCGGGCGCTACGTCCATTCCTACCGCGGCTCGATCAACGTGATCGACGTGCCGACCGATGCGCAGCTCGCCGCCTACACGACCTCAGTCGCCCAGAATAACCGGCTGACACTGGGACAGCCGCAAGCGACGCCAGCGCCGGCTGCCAAGCCCGCGGCGCGCGCGGTTCCCGACCGTCCCGGCGATTCGTCCCTCGTGCAGCATGTGGTCTACATCATCCGCGAAAACCGCACCTACGATCAAGTGTTCGGCGACATGGGCAAGGGCGAGAGCGACAGCGCGGCGCTGCAATACGGTCGCGACGTCACGCCGAACGCGCATGCCCTGGCCGAGCAGTTCGTCCTGCTCGATCACTTCTTCGCCTCCGGCGGCAACTCGGCGGACGGGCACAACTGGCTGACACAGGGCATCGA
>DASZNX010000343.1:0-2855 GCA_035551075.1 Gemmatimonadales bacterium
GGACGACGAACGCATCGTCAGCGACACGTCGCTGCCCGTGAGATTGATACGGCGCACTTCCAGGGTGTGCCAGCCGCTCGGCAGCCGAGGCGCAAACCGCAGCTCGCGCGTCGCCGCGTCCACGCGGATACCGAGCATCCCCCGTACCGCACTCGTGAGAAACGCTGCAGCCGACCACGTCTGATCGGGAACCGATTCGCGCTCCGGAGCGAAGACGTCGCCACGCAGCACCTCGTGCATGTGGCCGGGCGCGTCGAGCCCGAACCAGGGGACGAGACTCATCCACAGACCGGTCGCAGTTTCCGGACGTCCTCCCTCATAGAACGCGTTGACGGCGTCCGCGGTCCCGATGGCCCAGACACTGCCGCGCGCGTACGCGTCGGGATCGTACAACGGCGATGTCGTCGGCGTACTGCGAATGCCCCAGGAGGCACGGTAGGGCGGGGAAGCGAGGTCGTCGAGCAGCGCGCGCTGCGCCGCGCTGTCGAGCAACCCTTGGTGCAGGAGTGCGACGAGTCCGCCGGTGATTCCTTCCACCGGAGCCCCCGAGCGCAGGTGGCCGCTGACCCATTTCGGGGAACCACGCGTGGTGTCGAAGTATTGCGGCCGAATCGCCGCACGCGCGCGCCCCGTCTCGGCCCGGGCCTCGGCCGCGAGGTCCTCGTGATGCGTGAGCGCCGCGAGCACGGCGAACGACTCCGACGCGCTGACCCACGCGAGCGACAGCGACAATTCATCGCGCTGCGGATCCTGCTCATTCCTTCCTTGCTGCCCCGCCGGAATCTCCGGGAGGACCGCGCCTGCCGGCACCGTCGCCCGACAATACTCGTACGCGGCACGCAGTGCGTCCCAGTGCGCAGTGGCGAAGGCGACGTCACCCGTGGTCTGCACGTAATCGCGCACGCCGTTCAGAAAATCGAAGCTCACGTCCACGTGCACGTACATGTACGGATACTTGCCCTCCCAATCCAGCAAGCCGGCGCTTTGCGACAGCTCGTGCCAGATCGCGCCGGTGCGCTTGTTCTGATAGCGCAAGATGAATTCCAATTCTTCGCGCGCGCGCGCGTAGGCGCCTTCGCGCAGCCACGCGTCGACGGCGACAAGTCCATCGTTGGCGAAGAACCAGGCGTACTGCGGCCTCCGCTCGCCGCGTGAGGGGCCGTATCCGGCCAGCGAGCCGCAGCCGAGCTGTGGGTTGCACGCCCACGCCTGCTCGAGCGTCACTTGCGCCCAGCGCAGCGCGCGATTGACGGCGCTATCGGGCGTCGTGATATCGATGAGCTGCAACGTCGTGTAGCGGGCACGCGCCGCAGCGTCGAGCTGGGAAACGGCGACGCGTGTGGCAAGCGACTCCGCCAGCGCGAGCGGGTTGTCCGATGGCGCACTCGTGCCGGCGAAGATGACGCGCGCCGTACCGCTCGAGTCAGGTCGCAGCGTGAACGTGAACTCGCGCGCAAAGTCGCCGCCCCGCGCCGAGTTCTGCCATTCGTCGTGGGCGGCGATCTGATGCGAAAGGATGACGCCCCGCACCCGGTGCGACGGCTCATCGAGCACGTACGCGTCGCGCGGCGCATCCCAGTGGAGCTCCTGGCCGCCGATGCCGGCGGGCCACATGAGATTCAGCGACGGCGTAAAGTGAATCGTGATCGTCACGGGGCTGCGCGATTGGACCGTGTAGTCGATCGTCGCCGCCGGGGCATCCACGGGCGCGAAGATGCGCTCGCGCAGCACGATCCCCTTGGCGGGAGCCTCGTAGACGCGGGTTGTGGCGATGGGCGTCTGCTCGATTCGCCGGAGCGCGGTGCGGCCGTCGATCTCGGCCGTATCTCCGGCTGCGCGCAGCGTGATGCGCAGCCCTCGGACCAGCTGTACTGGCGGAGTCCAGACCTCGAGCCCGGACGTGCCATATCCACCCACGAAGGCTCGCTGGCCGGGGACGATGACGTATCTCGCAGGAGTCGTTTCGGTGGTGTCCCACCGCAGATCTGCGAGCGTCGGCCTGCTCTGCGCCGCCGCGCTCGAGCATGCGACTGCCAGCGCGCAGAGCGATCTAAGTGTTGTTGGCACCGACGTCGGCATTTCGCACCAAGGTCCGGAGGAAGGTCGACGCGGTCAAGAGAGAGCTGACGTCGCCGGTCGTAGTAGATTGTCGTTGTGAACGGCACACCACGGTGGCGCATCGCAGCCGTCCTGATTTTGGCCTTGGGGATCGACCGCTCCACGCTGCGGAGCCATAAACACTCTTCTTCGTGAGGCAGAGATGATCGAGCTGCGTGACAAGGACACGAGGGAATCCCTCGGGACGATCGATGATTCGGAGTTGCAGTTTCTGGTCGACGAGCTGGAGGAAGAGTCAACGGTCGATCAAGACTACTACCTCGACTCGGACACCATCGACATGCTCGAAGATGACGGGGCGCCGAAATCCCTGACGCAGCTCTTGAGACGAATCCTTGGCTCGAAGGAGGGCGTGACCGTTCTGTGGCGTCGAGTTTGAGTCTCCTCGACTTCACCGCAATCGACTGCGCCGCATTCGACTTGCTCCGCTCGTCGCCTCAGCCGTTAACGCGCTAAGGTCTTTGAACCCGCCAGCTTAAGGCTTTCTCGCAGCTCGTGTCGATTCTGACCGGTCTCGTTCGACGTGTTACTGAGGAAGGGCACGGCCGGCACCGACACGAATCGAATTGAGGAGAGAAGATGCGTTTCATCACGTCGGAGGATCGTTCAATGAGAAAGCTGATTGCCTCTACGTTCGTTTCGCTCGACGGTGTGATGCAGGCCCCCGGGGGACCGGAAGAGGACCCGACGGATGGCTTTGCCTACGGTGGTTGGACGGTCAACTATTGGGACGAGGG
>DASZNX010000344.1:0-1730 GCA_035551075.1 Gemmatimonadales bacterium
TGACAGGGGTCGCCCCCGGCCAGGCGACGATCACCGCTACGAGCGAGGGGAAGAGCGGGACTGCGGTCGTTACGGTCTCAGGCAGTGGCAGTGGCTTCGGTCACGTCATCATCGTGGCCGAAGAGAATCACGACTACAGCAGTGTGATCGGCAACTCGGCGATGCCGTACCTGAATGGGCTGAGCAGCCAGTACGGCCTCGCGACGGGCTACTACGCCAACGCGCATCCGTCCATCGGCAACTACTTCGAGCTGACGACCGGCGACACGATCATCAACGACGACAACTTCACCGGGACAGTCTCGAGCGACAACATCGTCCGCGAGCTGGTGGCCGCGGGGAAGACGTGGAAGTCGTACATCGAAGGGTACCCGAGCTACGATGCCAACCACGTGCCGGTGAGTTACTTCTCCGACGTGCGCAACAATCCGGCGCAGGCGGCGAAGATGGTGCCATTCACGCAATTCGCGACCGATCTTGCCAATGGCACGCTGCCGGACTTCTCGTTCATCACGCCGAACCTGTGCAACGACGCGCACAACTGTGCGCTGAGCACGGCCGACGCGTGGCTGCAGACCAACATCGCGCCGTTGATCAGCAGCACGCTGTTCCAGACAGACGGGTTGCTCATCATCTGGTGGGATGAATCCGCGAGCGACAACACGCACGGCGGTGGAAAGGTCGCCTGGACCGTAGTGAGCCCGTTCGCCAAGCCTGGCTACAAGTCCAGCACCCTGTATCAACATCAGAGCACCTTGCGGTTGATGCTCAAAGCGCTGGGAGTCACCGTATTTCCGGCCGATGCCGCGACCGCGCCCGATATGGGCGAGTTCTTCACGATCCCGGTGGGACCCGCATCGCGAGTACCATGATCGTCGGTCGATGCATCGAAAGCGCCGGCGGCCCCTGTGGTCAATTGGGACGCCGGCCTTTCGTTTGCTGCCTGTGCTCTTGAAACCTGCTTGAGATAGCGCGGTCAGCTTCTCCCGCGTCCCCAGCCGCGGAGGCTACCGTGTTCGTCCGTCGCTTCTTTCCCGTCATCACGCTCGTCCTGGCCATAGGCTGCATCACCGTCACACCGTTGTGGAGTCAATCGGCGGTGGCTCTCGATTTCGGTATCACCACACTTGGCGACGAGTACGAATCCTACAAGTTGCTCGAAGCGGGCCTGCGGTTCGGGTCGCTCCGACCAAAGCAGGTCAACGCCGACGTACGGATCACGACGTTCCCCGATGCACTGACGGCAGGCGCCGTTTTGCTCTCCGCCGACGTCGATGCGACATACGTGCTGCCGCTCAGGAAGGGGATTGACCTCACGCCGCGCGCCGGGATGAGCCTGCTCGGAGGCGCCAGCGGCGACGGTGCTGACGCCGCGACAGGTGTGAACTTCGGAGTCGGCGTCGTCGCCGGGCTCACTTCACCCATCGGGATCCGGTTCGACTTTGGTCACCGCACTTATCTGGGCCACGGCGCGGGCGTCGGCGCGTCGAGTTTCTCGATGGGGATTGTGTGGGTCCATTAAGAATTGCTTCTTTCTAAAAACGAACGCGGCGGCCTGTCATCCCGAGCGAAGCGCGCGTCAGCGCGCGAAGCTCGGGATCTGCTTGGGGGCGCGTAGCCGCTCGCGCGCAGTATTGCTTCCGGATCTTTGAGCTCGAGGAGATCGCGCACCTGCTCCTTCAAGAGCAGGTCCCTCACTTACAAGCAGGTCCCTCGTGCCGCGCGCGTAC
>DASZNX010000345.1:0-1591 GCA_035551075.1 Gemmatimonadales bacterium
CCCGCCGGTCCGAAGGTGAGCGTGGCGCTGAGGTTGGTGCACGACGGTGCCGCGTGCGCAGCCGCAGGCAGAAGCAAGCACACAGCGGCGAAGATCAGCGCAAACCGCATCAGCGAAGTTTTCGCGGGGAGACCAGCGCGCGTCAACGTTTCCAATTCCAAATTCCCCCTATTTGCACACACGCGCTCACGCCGCCGCAGAAGAACGCACGACGATTGCCAGAACTTTGACAATTTCACTACGCGACTGCATCATTTTTATGATGAAGCTGCGCGTCGCGCTGCTCGCCGCTTTTTTGTGCGCCGGGGGGGCTGGCTCTCTGCTCGCCGCCACGTCGACCACCACCTTCACGGTGAGTGCGGCGGTCGCGGCGAACTGCACGATCTCGGTAACGCCGATCAACATGGGCAACTACGACCCGGTCGTCACGAACGCGACCAACCCCGTCAGCGCCAGCGGGACCCTGACCATCACATGCACGAAGGGGACCGGCCCGACCATCGGGCTCAACGGCGGAAACCACGCCGGCGCGGTTTCCGGAGTGACTCGCGCGATGGCGAACGGCACGAACATGCTCGGGTACGAGCTATATCAACCCGCCTCGGCGCCGGGGAACGGTGGCGTGTGGACCGACATCGGCGGCGCGAACCCGCTGAATGCCGGCGTCACGCCCAGCAAAGCGCCGCGCAGCTACGTGGTGAACGCCACGATTCCCGGTGGGCAGGACGCGTCGGTGGGCAGCTACAGCGACACCATCACCGCGACCGTCAACTTCTAGGTCGCTGGTCGCCGTACACGTCATTACCAAACATCAGAATTCGTTATCGAACATGAGTGTCAATGGTTTGACACAGCATTTGCGAATCGGTACGGTATCACTGCAGACATTCACTACTTTTCCAGGAGAGCACAGTGAAAACCCGTATCCTTTTCGCAGCCGTCGCCCTGCTCTGGTCGAGCGGCGCGGCATTCGCTGCCAATTCGCAGACCACCCAGTTCAACGTGTCGAGCGACGTCATCGCGAACTGCACGATCTCGGCCCTCGACCTGAACTTCGGTAACTACGATCCGGTCGTTGCGAACAAGACGGCCAATCGCGACGTGACCACGAGCGTCAATGTGCTCTGCACGAAGGGCGCATCGGGCGTGACCGTCGGGCTCGACCTCGGCGGGCATGGCTCGGGCAGCAGCCGCTTCATGTTGGATGGCGTCAGCGGCGATACCCTTCAGTACGAGCTGTACTCGGACGCCGCCCGGAGCGCGGTCTGGGGGAACTCCGGCAGCGGCCTGGTCGCACTGGCCACCTTCGGCCCGATCGGAGCCGGCGCCGGCGTGACCAATACGATCTACGGCCGCATTCCGTCGGGGCAGGACAAGAGCGTGGGTCACTACACGGACGTCGTGACTGCGACGGTCAACTTCTAGGATGTCCGCCGCCCGCGCCGCGCTGCTGGCTCTCCTGGCCGCCGGCTCCAGCGCGCGCGCGGGCGGCCTGAACGTCTCGCCCATCCAGATCCACCTCTCGCCGCAGACGACCAAGGCGATGCTCACGCTGCGGAACGACGGCGCGGAAACGATGCGGTACCAGGTG
>DASZNX010000346.1:0-23689 GCA_035551075.1 Gemmatimonadales bacterium
CGCTCGCTCATGGCGCGGAATCGCCCCCCAATATCAGAACCGACTACCATCTCAAAGCCGGAATCGGCTACGCGCGATTCGAGAACTACGCGCGTGCCGAGCTGGAGCTGCGGCGCGCGCTGGAGATTGCGACGACGCACGAATTACATGAATTCGTGTTCCGCATCGAACGCTTGATCAGCCGGCTCGAGGACTGCGCGGCCCGCGATGACCTGGACGACGCAATCCCGGAGCCGGCCGATCCCACCGAGGCCCTCCGCGAAATCTCTGCTTCGCTAGCGGCGCTCGGTGAATGAGCGTTAGTGACAGGTCACCGGATTGTTGTGATCGCAACTCTCACTGCTCGGGCCTGACGCATCGGCGCACGCCGCCGCGGTGAGGGCGAATGAGACGAGGAGCAGGGCCAGGGCACAGCGGATGCGGCGGGTCATAGAGCCTCCACGGTTCGGGGAGATGGTGAGCGAGCAGGAGCGAACTTGATTCCCGAGGCCGGTCTCGTTTAGGGCGTTTTTGCTGCATCGTAGGGCGATTTTGCGGCAGCGCGGAATTCTTTCGGAGGGTATGTAGGGAAATGCTGGTACTGGCAGCGGTTCCCGACTTGCAGTTCCAGAAGCTACGGGCGGCGGTTGCGGCGCGATTCCATGTGGCGCGGGCCACGACCTGGGATGACGCACTCGAAACGATCCGCAGCCGGCCCGTCGAGATCGCCGTCGTCGATCCCGCGCTGAGCGGCGTCGCCAGTGGCCAGGAGATCGAGCGGCTGCACCTGCTGTTCCCCTCATTGCGGCTGATTCTGTACACATCGATGACGCCCCAGCTTGCGCCGGTGCTGCTCGCGCTGGGACAGTGCGGGATTCGCGAGGTCGTGCTGCGGTCCGTCGACGATCATCCGGAAGGGCTGTGCAACCTCGTGTCGGCGGAGGCGATGCACGCCACCTCGCACCGGCTGCTCGATCAGCTGACCGCGGCCCTCGCTCCACTCCCGCGCGAGCTACGGTGGGTCCTCGAAGACGCGCTGCGCACCCCCGGCGCCGTGCAGACGATCCAGCAAGTCGCCGCGCGGGCGCGCGTGGACCGGGGCACCTGCGCTCGCTGGTTCGCCCGCGCCGGTCTCCCGAGTCCACGCCACATACTCGCCGCGGCGCGCGTGCTCTATGCGCATCGGTTGCTGCAGGACCCAGGCTTTACGATCGAAGACGTCGCGAAGCGGCTCGGCTATGCGCAGGCGAAAACCCTGCAACAACATGCCCGGACGTATCTCGGCCTCACGGCGGGAGAAATGCGCCTGTCGCTGACTGCCGACGAGGCCACGGCCCGGATTATCCAGAGCTTCCTCACGCCGGCGCGGCGTGAGGCGGGCGTGCGCGCCTCATGATGACCACACCTGCACGCAAGCCGACGACGATCCTCGTCGTGGACGACGAGGCCGGTCTCCGCCGAGTCCTCGAGCGGTTCCTGGAGCGGCACGGCTATCGGGTCTTGTCGGCCGGCACGGCGGAAGTCGCATATGAGCTACTGGGCTCCGACCTGGCCGACGCTCTACTCGTCGACATTCACTTGCCCACCATGTCGGGATTGGCGTTGTACCTGGCCATCATTCACCGCTGGCCGTCACTGGAAGGCCGTGTGGCGATCATGACGGGCGACGCCGAGGCGGACGAGGTCCGCACCTGGCTGGAGCGTCATCGTTGCATGGTGATCCGCAAGCCGTTCAACTTGCAGCAAGTCGTGGAATGGGTATCGTCAGTGTTGGAGCGGAGTCGTTCTTCAGGAGCGATGGACGCATGACCACAATAGCACACGCAGACCCCCTGCATGTGCTCCGTGAATACCGCAATCTCGCGCCCTGGAATCTCCGGGACCTCTCGGTCCTGGTCGGCGCGGTGCTCGACGCCTCCGCCGTCACCCCGATCAATGCCGCCGCCCGCGCCGCGCCGAGTGAGCGCACGATTCGGTTTTACGTCACGCGTGGTCTCGTCAGCCCGCCCGAGGGACGCGGCACCGCCGCGACGTACTCCTACCGGCACTTTCTGCAGCTGCTGGCGATCAAGCTGCGCCAGATGGAAGGGGCGACGCTCGCCGCGATTACCAAGGACATGCACGATCAAACGGGCGACGTGCTCGAGCGTCGCTGCGCGCAGGTGCTCGGAGTTTCGCTGCCGACGCCCGACCGGTTGCCGCTGAAGGGCGCCGACGGCATGCCGCGCGGCCGTTCGGGACGAGCGCTCACCGCATGGCTCACGCGCGACGCCGTCAAGGAACCAGGCGGACCGACAACCTGGCGCCGCATTCCGGTGACCCGCGGTGTCGAGCTGCACGTGGATGCCGATCACCCGCTCGCCCGCCTCGGCTCCGACGACAACGGCCTCGCCGAGAGTGTGCGCCAGGCTATTACGAAACTCCTGCCGCACGGCACGTAATAGACAGGTACGGGCGCATGATGCTGCGCCCCTACTTCCACCCGGAGACGAAATACATGTGGGTCCTGCTGGCAGTCGTCGTGATCGCCGGTTTGTGGATGGTCGGCGCGTACAACAGCCTGGTAAGGCTCAAGAACCAAACGGTCAATGCCTTCAAGCAGATCGACGTGCAGCTGAAACGCCGCCACGATCTGATCCCCAACCTCGTCAATGCCGTAAAAGGCGCAATGAACTTCGAGCGCTCGACGCTCGAAGCGGTGGTGCAGGCCCGCAACCAGGCAGTGAAGGTGAATGCAGCGGGACCTGAGGGGATGAAACAGATCAGTCAGGCGGAAAATGCGCTTTCCGGTGCGCTGTCCCGGCTGCTGGCGGTGGTGGAGCGCTATCCCGACCTGAAGGCCACCGGGAACATCGGGCAGCTGCAGGAGGAGCTGACGTCCACCGAGAACCGAATCGCGTTCGCGCGGCAAGCCTACAATGACTTCGCGACCGACTACAACACCAAACAGCAGCAATTCCCAACCAGCCTGGTCGCGGGGCTGGCCAACGCGTCACCGGCGGAGCTGTGGGAAATCGAAGAGCCGGCCGAACGCGCGGTACCGCAGGTTGACCTCTCCGGACGGTAATCTCTTTCAACAACAGGAAGCCAATCGCCGGCGCACGACCTGGCTGGTGATTGGCTTCGTCTTGTTCTTCGCCTGGCTGGGATTCGGCGGCGATTTCCTGTGGTCACTCGAAGGCCAACACCCGTTCCCCTGGCTTGGCGTGATCCTCACGATCGTCGCCATCATCGGCGTGCGCTACGCCTACCAGACCGGGCCGGAGAAGGTCCTCTGGGCGACCGGCGCGCAGGAGCTCGTCAATCCGCAAACGGACGGCGAACGCCAGCTGATGAACGTGGTCGAAGAAATGTCCATCGCGGCGGGACTGCCCCGGCCGCGGGTGTGGATCGTTCCCGACGACGACCCCAATGCGTTCGCCACCGGACATGATCCGAGGGATGCGCAAATCGCGGTCACGCGCGGATTGCTGACGCTGTGCACGCGCGACGAGCTCCAGGGCGTAATCGGTCACGAGCTCGGCCACGTGAAAAACCTCGACGTGCGCTTGATGACCACGCTGGCTGCCCTGGTTGGCGCCGTGCTGCTGGTGCGCGATGGCGTGGGCAGGATGATGGGCGCCGGCTTCCCATCGAGAGGCAGCCGCGGTGGTGGGACTCGCAAAGGCAAAGACCAGGGCCCACTGCTCGCGATTCTGCTCGCGCTGTGGATTCTCTCGTGGCTGATTGCACCGCTTGTGACGCAGCTGCTCGCGTTTGCGGTGAGCCGGCGCCGCGAGTACCTGGCTGACGCGATGAGCGCGCAGTTCACGCGAAATCCGCTGGCTCTCGCGAGCGCGCTCGAGAAGATCGAATCGGCGGCGGCGCCCACGACCTCCATCAAGCGAGGCGCGGCGCACCTCTGCATCGCCGACCCGCTGGGACGGCGATTCACGAATCACGAGGGATGGCTGGCGGATACTCTCGCGACCCACCCGCCGATGAGCATGCGGATCTCCCGCCTGAAAGGGATGGGCTACGCGCAGCTGAAGAAGGAAGGAGGTCTGACCGTGTGAGCGCGCGTGTCATGCCCAAACTCCAGCCTCGCTCGTAAAAACACGAAGCCCCCGGGACGGCTCGATAGGCGCGCCCGGGGGCTCCGACACATTGGCTACCCGGAGTCGAGGGCTTGCGCCCTTCGTTCTTCTCTCCGTTGCCACCCTGGATTGTTCATCCCGGCTCGGCACTCGGAGGCTCCGGCTTCCATCCCTAGGCAACCCCGTCGGGTCGCCCAGTTCACCAATGTGGGTGCTACGGGTCAGATCGGGTCGCGGACCGACCTTCCGCACTGCACGTCGAGGCACCATTTCGACGTGGCTAGGGCAACGCGACTGGCCCCAGCTGTCCGACCCGGTGAGCCTGCTCCCGGATCAACGAGCGCCTGAGCCCTTGGTTGCGTCGGCGCCCTCCCCGGAATTTCCGTTCGGACTCGGTTTGAAGGCGTTGTTGGAACGCCAGGTCCCAACCCTTCCCTCCAAGCCGCGTGGGAACAATATAGGGCCCTCTGAAAAACGCGCAAGTGCCGATGTTTCTTCGGGTTAGCTCAACTCGGTGTGCATCGTCTGTGGAGAGTAAAAACCGCTCGCTCAATTCGTTCCGCGCTTCGTCCACATGATGTGGAGTTGTGAATCCACAGTACTCACGTTCCCACATCGGCGGTTTAGCCCTCGATTGTCACCTCATAGTAGGCAAACGGCTCGTCCGTATCGGCGGGAATGAACAAAAAGCCGGCGCCACTCGTCGCAAACCAGCCCGCGAGCAGCTGCGTCGAGCGGCCGACGGCCGGCTCCGCGAAGAGCGCCTGCGTCCAGCGGCGGATGTGACGGAGCTCGGGCGCGCGACGTGATAGCAGACTCAGCGCGGCGCCCAGTCCGTGAGTAGCTCTTAGAAAGTGCGCGATTGCGTGGCCGCGTTGTGCAAAAATGTAAGAGCGGACTCCCGGCTCGTCGTACAGCAAAGTACCTTCGTATGGGTCGGCGGGAGGCGCGTCCATGCGGGGACCGAAATAGACGAAGACGCGCGCGTCACCATCGCGCCGCTCGACGACGATGGCCGCTGAATCGGGACTGAGACGCGCGGCGTGAACCAGATCTTCGGCGGCGAGTATACCAACTTGGGCCGTCCATTCGAGTGCGGCGAGCGCCTGATCGAGTGGCAGGCCGACCGCGTCGTCGTAGGCGATGAGACGCGGCGCTTCACCGGCGCGCAAGAAGAAATGCGCGAGCGCATCGGCGCGATCTTCGAATGTCCGCATGACGCGGGAGGTTGCGGGCGCACCCATTTGAGGATAATAACGGAGCAGTATTTCAACTGTTAGAGGAGTCGTTCAAGAGATGCTGGCTGGAATCGTGATGGTGATCACCGCTCTGACGCACCCACTGTGGGTGCAGGACACGACGCACAAGGACAGCGTGCCCGTGACCCCCACCCCTGCGCCTGCTCCCATACCTCCGGTAGCCGCCCCCGCCCCGGCTCCCGCCGCTGCTCCGGCCGCTGCCGGCCAGGCAACAGTCTCAGGGCCGGCGCCGACGCTCGAGCAAATCCACTATATGGAGGGGCTGAAGACCGCAACGCGCGGCATCGCCCAGCTCCGAGACGGCTTGAACCGCGTGGCGCGTACCCAACAAGCCGATTCCGTCACCCGGCTCCATGCCGCGCGCCGCCTCGGCGGCCTGTGCACGAGCGCGCGTTCGTTCATTTTGAGCGGTCGTC
Organism: Gemmatimonadales bacterium; assembly: GCA_035551075.1. Classification (GTDB taxonomy): domain Bacteria; phylum Gemmatimonadota; class Gemmatimonadetes; order Gemmatimonadales; family GWC2-71-9; genus 20CM-2-65-7. The sequence continues at coordinate 5,731 of DASZNX010000346.1, forward strand.
CCAAGATGGCGCCAGCGGCCTACGCCGACTCGTTGCGACTGCTGGCGAAGCAACTGACGACGCGGCTCGATTCCTTAAACGCGGCCTTGCCCACCTGCGCGAAGAGCGCCGGAAAGGATCCCGGTACGGTGACGGCCGATCTGACAAAGAAGCTGTCCGCCTACGACGACGCCTTGCTTGCGTTCAAGAACGCGCAAGCTGCCCTCAACAAAGCCGACAGCAGCAAGGCAGTCAGCCAGCAGTAAATAGCTTAAGCACAAATGCTACAATAAGTTACGACCCGCCGGCCTGCCACGACTTGAGCAGGTCGGCGACGGCTGCGCGTGTATCCGCGTATTTGAGACCCCTGCCGATTTCCTGCAACTTGGCCTGGCCTATTGCTCGTGGGAGGGAGAACCGAAACGCCTCCAGTGCCCAGCGCCGCACATAGCTGCGCTGGTCGTCCAGATGGCTCACCAAGCGGTCGAGCGCGCGCGTGTTGCCGCGCGCGGCGAGCGCAGCGAGCACGTGCAGCGCGAAACGATCTTGACCCGCGCGCGCCTCCACCGAATCGATCAGCGTCGTGTCGCCGGTCGTGGCAATGAGCCGGTAGGCCGCGATCTGGATCGCGTCGCGATAGGAGGGGGTATTGAGCGCCTGCAAAACGATAGCGCGCCGGTTGGCGGTATCGGTGAGCGCCATAGCGGTCACGGCGGCCGCGCGGACGGCATCGCTCGAATCGTTCGTCCACGCTCGACGCGCGAGCGCCGCCGCCTCCGCGCCGCCCACGGTGCCCAGACCCTCGATGGCGGCGGCGCGCACCTGCGCCGACGTATCACTCGCCGCCGCCTGCAGCGGCGCAAGCGCGACTGAGCGGGGGAACGTCGCAAGCGCGCCGATCGCCGCGACGCGAACCAGGAAGTAATCGGCGTTCGTCGCGGCCTGGGCGAGCGCCGCGCCGGCTGCGGGGTCATTGCCGCGCTGGCTGAGCTGCGCGATCACCCAATGGCGGTTCCACAAATTCGGATCGCGCTGGAGCTGAGTGGCGAGCCACGTCGTCGGTTGATCGAAGCGCAGCTGCTTGAGGGTAGCGTTCCCGTCGTCGAACACGATCATCGTTGGAGCGGTCTTCACGTTTCGCACCACGATCGTGTCCTGCCGCCGCGAAACTTGCCCGCGCACGGTGACGTCCCCCGCGGCAGTTCCCACGCGAATCGTCACCGGCATGCGAAACGCCGCGGGGGTGGTGTAGCGCACACCGGTGCTGTCGGCCTTCGAGGAATCCTGTTGGACCTGCTGCACAACGAGCATGAGGCGCGATGCGCTCGAGTCGTAGTTCGCCGACACGATGAATTCCGGATAGCCGGCCTGATAGATCCACTGATCCCAAAACCAGTCGAGATTCTCGCCCGTGGCATCGAGGACCGCCTGCCGGAGATCATCGGTGGTGGCGTTGCCGAGCGCATGATCGACGAGATAGCGGTGGATCGACGCCCAGAAGCGCTGGTCGCCGAGGTATTGCTTCAGCATCTGGAGGACGAGCGCGCCCTTCGGGTAGATGTTGTTCGAGCCGAGTGCGGCGAGCGGCATGCGCCGGTCGTGGTCGATCTGCATGAACTGGTTGTACTCGTCGAGGTAATAGTCCTCCTCGGCGCGCGGGCCCAGTTTGCCGTTCCAATACTGCCCCGGCATGAACTCCGCGAATCCTTCATTGAGCCACATGTTGGCCCAGTTCTCGGTCGTGACGTAATCGCCGAACCACTGGTGTGCCAGCTCATGGGGAATGAGGATCCACTGATACCACGGCCGGTCCTGGTAATCCCGTGATCGCGGCAGCCAATCGACCAGCGTCGTGGCGCTGACGTTTTCCATACCGCCAAAGAAGTCGGCGACGGTCGTCTGCGCGTACTTCGCCCACGGATATGGGATGCCGGTGAGACGCGAGTATGTGTCGATCATGTCCGGCGTCACTTTGAACAGCGCTCGCGCCAGGCTGGAGTCCTCGTGGTAGACGTAATAATCGACCGGGACGGTGCGCCATGTGTCGTGCACCTTGGCGAGCGGCGCGACGATGATCGACACGAGGTATGTCGCGGTCGGTTTATCCTGCAGCCAGTCGAATGTGTGGGAGCCGTCTTTGCCAGCGACATCGGAGACGAGCCGGCCATTGGATACGCATGTCAGGCCCTGGGGGACAGTCGCGACGACCTCCCAGGTCATTTTGTCATTCGGGAAGTCGTAGGTGGGGAACCACAGATGATTGTTGTTGTCCTCGCCCTGGCTCCAGATCTGCCGGGGCCGATGCGGACGGCCTTCGGGACTGATAAAGGTGAGTCCTCCGCCGTTCTTTACAACACCGTGATAGGTGATCGTAAACCGAGCCGTGTCGCCGAAGGCCAACGGCTTCGCGACGAATACCGCCAGCGTGTCGCCGTGACGCGACGTACGGAGCGAGCCTCCGCCGGTGGCGGTCACGGTTCGGATCTGGAGCTTCGCGCCGGCGTCGAGAACCACCGAATCGAGGCCCGGCCGTCGCGCGACAACCGTGGTCGTCACCCGCCCGTCGAACGACGTGGAATCCCAGTCGAAGTTCGAGACCTCGATGCGCTGGTGAATCAGGTCGTAATCATGCGATCGCGTATAGCGGTCGTTGGCCATACGCTCGGCGTTGGTCTGGGCGTGGAGACTGTAGACCGGGATCATCGCCCCAACGAGGGTGATAAGCGGGGCAAATAGGCGCATCGGTGTCCTCATCGTGGGGCCCGGAATCTATCCGGAGCCGGCGTGTAATGACTGGTGCTATAATGCTGTCGCCATAGTGCTTGTACGACTTATCGGCAGGCCTGATTGACAGGCTTATCGACGTTCCATACTTTTGCCCCCGGTTCAAGCATACGTGGCACCGTCACCGGCTGTCTGCGCTTCCGCGAGGACCATTCGTCTCGCGGATTTTTGCTTTGAGCCCGCCCAACGCCGCGGTGGCGTGGGTCGTTCCAGTCCGGGGCTGTGCCCCATTGTGCTGAGGTTAGAACAGTATGGCAAAGGGTAAGGTGAAGTGGTTTAACGACGCAAAGGGCTTTGGCTTTATCGCGCAGGAGTCGGGTCCAGACGTGTTCGTCCACTTCACAGCGATCCAGGCGGAGGGCTTCCGCAGCCTCGCCGAGGGCGACAACGTGGAGTTCGACGTCGCTCAGGGTCCCAAAGGTCTGCAGGCGCAGAACGTTCGGAAAGTCTGAGCGGCTCCCTCTCAGGGTAGGCGGGCCCGGGTCACACCGGGCCCGTTTGCTTTTCATATATTGGCGCCATGACTCCGCCCCACTTGCTGCTCGTTCTAACCCTCATCCAGGCGGCTCCCACAGCGCCCGCTACGGCACCTCAATCCGCACCCCCACCTGCGGCTGCCGCAAAGCCTCCATCCCCGTCGTTTGGATATCGTGGCTTTACGCCCGGCATGGCATATAGGGACTTCGCCGGCAAGGCACGGGCGATAGCCCGGCCGAACGAGGTTCTCGGCTGTCAAACGATGCACAACACGGCCCAGGTAATGGACTGCGGCGTCCGGGTTCGCGACCCCTTCGACAGCGCCGCGTTTTACTTGAGTGCCAACGTCATCGAGGGACGGACATCGGTTATTTCGTTCATTGATTCCGGTAGCGTGTCACTGGTGAAGCAACGGCAGACCGAGCTGCGCCATCAGCTCGGGAATCCGCAGCGGCGTGAACGCAGCATGTGGGAATGGACCAACGCGGGCGGCCACCGTTTCATCAGGCTCAACTGGCGGGGAGCGAAGGATTGGCGAGTAGTGTCGATCACGCTCAACGACCGCGACGTGATGAACCGGATCGCGAGCTACGTACCTAAGTCAAAACCGAAACAGCGTGCGCCTTGAATGGTGCGCGGTACGCGGTGCGCGGTAAGCGGGACTGCAGCGTCCTCCCGCGTACCGCTCACTGCTCACTGCGCACCAGTTTTTCCGCCAGCTTCCCTATTCCCTGAGCTCCCACCATCTGATCCATCCAGCGCGGCGGCAGCGCCGTTTCGCCGTAGCGCGCGCCGAGCAATGCCCCCGCAACCGCGGCGTTCGTGTCGGTATCGCCGCCCGCCTGCGCGATATAGATCAGTGATTCCTCGAGTGGCCGGTCGTGGGTGACGAACCAAAACGCGATCTCTACGCAATGCACGACATAGCCGGCCTCGCCAGCGCGCGTAATTGGAAGATCCTGCTCGCGTTCGCGGGGGACGCGGTGAATCGCGTCGCGAAGCGCGCGTGGCGCGCGATCGCCGATTTTGTGCAGCACTTCCTCGATAAAGTAGATGTTGCCATGCAGCAGCTCGCGCGCGGCCAGGTTGATGGCGGCGGCGCCCCACGTGCACCGCTCGTCGGCATGGGTGATCGCCGCCTGCTGCGTGGAAACCCGAATGAGGCGATCAGGATCGTCGTGGTAGCGCAGCGCGACCGGAACACAGCGCATCACGCTGCCGTTGCCGGCGGCCCGACCCGGATTCTCTTCGTATGTCAGGCGCCCGGCCTCGAACGGCTCCTTGCCGCGATCAATCAGTGTCAGCGCGCGCTTCGTCGTCCATCCGATCCCGCGCCCGTCCATCTTCATCCATTTCACCCAGCGGCCTGCCACGTCGGCCGCATCGAATCCCTTGGCGGCGAGCAGCGATTCGCCGAGCAGCAGCGCCATCGCCGCATCATCGTCGTAGGGAGAGTTCTTGGGTGGAGGCGCGAGGTCGTGCAGGCCGTTGGGGAAGGCCTTCCGAATTGCGTCCGGCGTGCCCATGTGCTCCGTTGGAACGCCGAGCTGATTGCCGGCGACCAGGCCCAGCAACGCGCCCCGGGCGCGGGAGACGAGCTGAGGGTCCATTGGCTCACAAATTAATGGGAATCATCGCGGCTGTTGGCGGGATCTATCTGGTTGTCGTGTTCGTGCTGTGGACGATGCAGGAACGGATCATCTTTCCCGCGCCGAAGGCCCCGTTACCGAATCCTGCGCAGACCATTGGTTACGGAGAGTGCATCGAATTGCGGATGCACGATCAGACGCGGCTCGTAGGTTGGTATTTGCCGCCGCTCGCCGCCGCTTCATCACGCCGCCCCTTCGCCGCCCTCTTATGGTTTTACGGCAACGGGGAAAACATCGCCGCGATTTGGCCCATCATCAGGGACTTCCGCCCACCCCACGCAGCTCTTTTGGTAGTCGATTATCCGGCTTACGGAGCAAGCGAGGGTCGCACCACCGAAGCCGGTATCTACGAGGCAGCGGATCTTGCGTATCAGGCGCTCCTTGCCCGCGGCGATGTCGATCCGCGCCGCATCTACGTGTATGGACGCTCGCTCGGCAGCGCGGTCGCGACGCATCTTGCCGCGACGCACGAGGTCGCCGGCATGATCCTCGAGTCGCCGTTCACGAGCGCGCGCGCCATGGCGGCGCGCCACTACAAGATCTTCCCGAAGCTGTTAGTGCGATTGCGGTTGGATAACCTCGGCCGGATCGCGACCATCCATTGTCCGATGTTGATCTTGCACGGCACGGCCGATCAACTCGTCCCCATCGAAATGGGCAAAGAGCTCGCGGCAGCCGCCGGCGGACCAGTCGAGTTCGTGATGATCGAGAATTCAGGACACAACGATACGTACGACCTGGGAGGACGCGCGTACCGCGAGAAAATTGCCGCCTTCGTCAAATGACAACGACAGGCTGAAGCTGGTCTTTCTCCTCCTCGAAAATTCTTTGCGCTTCATCGAGAGCCTGAATGACGCGAGGCTCCTCCGGATCAGGAAACTTGCTGCTCGCCGCGACGCGACCGGTGAGCTTGCGGACTCCAACCAGCGCGTGTGTGACCTCACAGCGGCCGAGGTCGGGATCGGTATGTCCGGCGATGAGCAGCTCCTCGTAAAGCGGAAGAGCCGCCGGATCGCCCAGCACGTACAGCGATTCGAGGATCTTCGGAGCGAGGAAGCGCCGCATCATCTCGTCGCCACGAATCCGCTGAAAGAGAGCGATGACGTGCGGGGCCTGACCGGGATAGTAGCGCGTGGCTTCAACGGCCGCCGCGACAAACGCATGATGCGCGCCCGGCGTCTGCAGATATCGCTCGAATAGCGGCCACGCCTCCTTGGGATGACGTTCCGCAAGCGCGAGAAAGGCAAAGTAGCGGCGGCCGAGCGGCGCCTGCGTGTCCGCGATGACGGTGCGGAGTCCCGCAACGCCCCAGCGCGCACCGACGAGCGCGGCGGCCGCCGCGTGCTGCCAGCGCTCCAGCTCGGGAACCCGGAAGGTGACGATGTGAGGGTCGAGGAACGAGCGGCAGCGCTCCAGCACGGCGAGCAACCGCCGGTCCAACTCCGCCAATGCGGGCTCGAGCTTTTCGGTGTTGGCGCGGCGTGCGAGCGCGAGCGCCTCCCATCCCAATCGTCCGAGGTTCAGCTCTTCCCAGACTGCATCCAGTTCCGCGGCGTCACGCGCGACGAGCAGGCGCTCGAGTCTCGCCGTGAATCCACAGAGGCGCTGAATCACATCCATGCTGAAATGTGGAAAGCGCGTGGATATTGCGCTATCCCACCGGCAGTCTTAACCTTGCCCGCACTCTTCCTCTCAACACCAGGAGGACAGTTTTGCGCAGGCTCTTCGCCGCCACGCTGCTGCTCGCGGCCTGCGGACGCGCCGACCACACCCCGATCGTTCTTGGATTGGCGGGCCCCTTCTCTCAGCCGCGCGGGGTGTCGATGCGCCATGCCGCCGAGTTGGCGGTGAAAGAGATCAATGCGCGCGGCGGAATTCGGGGCCGGCCGCTCGCGCTCCGAGTCGCAGATGACAGCGCGCAACCCGACGTCGCCATTCGCATCGCCCAGCAATTTGCCGAAGATCCTTCGATTGTCGCCGTGATCGGCCATCTCACATCGAGCGCCTCGCTGGCTGCCGGGCGGGTGTATGGAGAAGCCCGCCATCCGGTCGTCATGATTTCGCCTTCCGCCTCGAGTCCCGACCTATCCGGCGTCAATCCGTTCATGTTTCGCGTCTGCCCGAGCGATCTGAATCACGGCATCCAGCTCGCCCGCTATGCACGGGAAGTCCTCCGAGCGCGTCGCGCCGGTGTGATCTATCTGGACGACGACTATGGTCGCGGCCTCCGCAGCAGCTTCAGCGGCGAGTTCAGGCGATTGGGCGGCGACGTGGTCGAGGAAGATCCTATGCTCTCGACTACGTCCACTCTCGAGCCCTATCTCTCCCGGTTACGACAGGACGGCGGAGCCGACGTGATCATGCTCGCCACAGACCGCGGCGGCGCGGAGCTCGCCTTGCGGGAGATGGGGAGAATCGGAGCGCGGTGGATTCCACTGGGCGGCGACGCGCTCAGTGGGATCGAGAACACGGGGCCGCTCGCTGAAGGCGTGAGGATGTCGGTCGCGTATCTCATCGATCAGCCGGGCGAGCGGAACGCGCAGTTCGTCGCCGCGTACGCGCACGCCTACTCGGGCGAACAGCCCGATCACCGTGGCGCAGCCGCGTACGATATCGTGCAACTGCTCGCCACGATACTGCCCGAAACAGGGACCGATCGGCGCGCGATCCGCGATCGGCTGGCACGCATCGGCGGAAACCTGCCGGCGTTTGAAGGCGTGACCGGAACCATCGCGTTCGACAATCGTGGCGATGTTCCGGCCAAGCCGGTCGTCATCGGCAGAGTGCGCTCAGGAAAGCTGGTGGCGGAGTCGCGGTGACGACCATTCGTTGGCGCATCATCCTGGGCCTCTCCGGACTACTGGCCGGTCTCGTCGTAGCAGCCCTCGTCGGCGTCACCGCGCTGCGCACGCTGCGGCGCTCGCTGGCCGTCGAAATCGAAAGCCTGCGGTCGTCGAATGAAGTCGGCACCGGCCTGGTGACGGCCGTGTTCGACGAAATTCGCCTGGGTGAGCAGTACGGCACACAGCGGGGCGGCGCCGCGCGCGTCGAATTCCAGAGCGCCGTCGATCAGGCCTTCAATTATCAGAAGCAACTCGACGCGCTGCCGGGACTGTCCGAAGCCGACCGCATCACCATCAGTCGCATCAAACAGTTGCAATCGACGATCGATGTCGACTACTCCATGGCGCACGCGCTGCTCGACCTCGGCCGTGCGGGCGAGGCGCAGGCGCTCATGGCTCAGGTGCGCAGTCCCGTGAGCGAGCTCAATCGGCTGGCGCGCGAGTTATCCGCGCGGCAGTCTCAAAAAGCTGCAGCGGCGGGCGAACGTCTCACCGGAGTGGCCAGCCAGCGCGAGATCGTTCTGTGGCTGGTGCTGTTGGCCACTGCCATCGTGGGCGTCGTCGTGGCCGTCTACACGCTGCGATCCGTCGAAGGGCCGCTGGTGCGGCTCGTGACGGCCGCCGAGCGCTTCGGCGGTGGCGACTTGCGTCCCGTGACAACGGGACGGATGCCGCGTGAATTCGCGGTGCTGGCGGACGCCATGCGGCGGATGGGCGAGCGCCTCCGCGGCATTGTCACCGAGGTCGTGGGCTCGGCCGACAAGATCGCAACGGCGGCAAGCGATCTGTCCGCGGCGAGCGAGGAGCTCGCGGCTTCCTCTGGTGAGGTGTCCTCAGCGATGCTCGAGATCTCGACGGGCGCCGAGTATCAGCGAAACGAGCTGAATCAAACGCAAACCGGGCTGGACAAAATGCAGCAGGTCACCGCGGAGATCACCGACGCCGCGGCACGCGTAGCAAAATTGGGCGAGGAAATTCGCGCGGTCGCCGATCGTCACCGCAACGATATCGCCGCCGCCAGCAATACGCTGCTCGACGTGCGCGAGGTGGTGCGCACGACGGGAACGGAGGTGACACAGCTCGCCGAGCAGAGCGCCGCGATCGACGATTTCGTGGACTTGATCAAGCGGATCTCGTCGCAGACCAACCTCCTCGCGTTGAACGCCGCCATTGAAGCAGCGCGAGCTGGTGAGCACGGCCGCGGCTTCGCCGTGGTCGCCGAAGAAGTCCGCCAGCTGGCCGACGAATCGGCCCGGGCAGCGGAAGACGTGGCGCGCACGACACGCGTGATCCGCGAGCAGGTCGACGGAGTGACGGCCACCATGGCGATGGGCCAGGCGAAGGTGCGGGGGATTGAATCGGTCGCCGAGGGCGCGGCGCGCGGCCTGACGGAGATCGTAGCGGCGATCGAGCAGGTCGAGCAGGCAGCGACGCGCGTGACGCAGGCCGCTTTGGAGAATCGTGGCGTGACCGAGCAGCTGGGCACCCAAGCCCAGCTGGTGGTGAGTCGCGCGGTATCGCACGCGACGAGCGCCGAGCAGGTCACGGCGGCGACCGAGCAACAAGGCGCGTCCACCCAGCAAATGGCAGCGGCCGCCGGAGATCTGCTCCAGGCGGCCGAGAAACTGCGCGCTGTGGTTCGAGGCTTCCGGGTCTAGCGAGCCTTCTTCTTTTTGGCCGGTGGTTTTTTCACCGGAACCGGCTTCTTTTTGCGGAGCCCATCCTGCACTTCCGCCAGCACGCGGTCGCCCTCGTCGGGACCGATCAAGCCCCGGCGCACGGCGTAGCGGACGAGCTCCTCCGCATCCTCCGGCGCAAAATCGGCGAGGCCCGCCGCCGCCCGCATCGCTTTGATGAGCGCGTCCGCGACCGGACTGCGCAGCACGCTGGCGATGCCGGGAAGGGCTTCGAGCAACGACGAGATCTGAGAACCACCGAGTTCGGCTGGCATCAGGGGTGGTAAAGGGTCGCCCAAGCTATACGAACCACCCCGGGGTCGTCAAGAATTACGGCGGGCGATCGTCACATCCGACTGGGTCAGCAGTTCACCGATCACTTTGCGAGTGCGAGGGTCGAGCGGGAGCTCAAAATGCACATCCAGGCGGTATTCGGCCCGGTCTGCGCCCTGGCCGGTGAGGGTAAAGCCGCGACGAGAGGGCGTCACGGCATCGATCTCGATCTCGGCAAGCGACTGAAACGCCGGGCGCTCCATGACAACCTCCTGTTGCCGTGAGAGATAGCCCCGAGGGAAGGCGCGTCAAGAGGGGTGTATATAGATTTCGAACCGGAGGAAGTCGGCGTGGGCAGACGCGGGATCAAGGAGTTTCGGGCGCCGGAGGCATTGGCGCTCATCGCAGCAGACCGGGCGCATGAGCCACTCGTGTGTCCATCGTGCGGAACGCGTACGATTCAGCGCTCGCCCCGTCGCCGCCCGCTACGCCCCGATGAGTTGTCGATTCCGGAGCGAATCAGCCTGACATGCGGCGCGTGCAGTCGGCATGCTGTCTATATCACCCGGGAGCTGGAGCCGCCGCGCGACGCGACCATGGATCCGCGGAGGGCATAACGAACCAACGTCAGGAGTATCGGGGGAATCCGCGTGGCTGGTGATGCGATACAGATGATGGGCACCGTGACCGAGGTGCTTCCCAACACGACGTTCCGCGTAAAGCTCGAAAATGGCCATGAAGTGCTCGCCTATGTCAGCGGCAAGATGCGCAAGAATTACATCCGCATCCTGCAAGGCGATCGCGTGGCCGTGGACCTGTCGCCCTATGATTTGACACGGGGCAGAATAACGTATCGCTACAAGTAGAAACTCAGGGACTGAGCGCTGGTCCCATTCACGAAGGGTGGCGCAGTAACCTATTCCATCTTATTCGGAATGGATTGGTAGCCACGCTCATATAGATGATCAGCGGTTTTCCCCGAATGTGATCGCGCGGCAGAAATCCCCAGAAGCGGCTGTCATAGGATTCATCCCGGTTGTCGCCCATCACCCAGTAGTGCTGCGGCGGGATGACAATCGGTCCCCAGTCGTGCGTCGTGGGATGGTAATTGGCGGGATCCTTGCCGACGTACTGCGGCAGCTGCAGCGCTCGGATCTGGGCATGGTACTGACTATCCGGCGGCGGGCTGAACGCGGTATGGAGGGCATACGGCTCGTCGAGCCGCTGTCCATTGCGAATCACCGTGTCATGGATCATCTGGAGGGTATCGCCGGGCACGCCGATCACCCGCTTCACGATATCCAGATTGGGCGTCGAGTCCTCCACGGAACGAAACACCACGATCTCTTCTCGCACCGGTGTGCGAAGCATGGGCAACCGGCAGCAGTGAAGATGGATCCCGGGCGTCTCGAGCTCACCGCCGAAGGTCACTTTATTGACAAAGAGGAAATCTCCCGTGAGCAGCGTGTTTTCCATGCTGCCTGAAGGAATGCGAAACGCCTCGACCAGATAGGACCGCAACACGATCCAGATCAGCACCGCCGAGCCGAGCGCCTTGGCCCATGCGATCAGCTCTTCTTTGAACGTCTTCTTTGGAGGCTCTGGAGGGGAGTGGGGGGGCTGCGTCATGGACGCTCCACCCAGTCGGCGATGAAGATGTTCGTTTCTCCCTGGACTTTGCCGTGACGATTGGATGCCCACACCAGCTTGCTGCCGTCCGGTGAAAACATCGGAAATGCGTCGAACTCGGCGCTCGTGGTAATCTGCTCGAGGCCTGTGCCGTCGAGTTTGATGAGATAGAGATCGAAGTTGCGCGAGCGGGGATTCTTGTAGTTCGAGGCGAAGATGATGCGCCGCCCGTCGGGATGGAAATAGGGCGCGAAGTTGGCGCCGCCGAGATTCGTGACCTGCCGCTGATGCGAGCCGTCCGCGTCCATCACCCAAATCTCCATTCGGACCGGGCGCACGAGATTCTGCGCAATCAACGCCTTGTAGTCGGCGGAATCGGTGGCGGTCTGCGGGTGCCAGGCGCGATAAACGATCTGCTTCCCGTCCGGTGAGAAAAAGGGACCGCCGTCATAGCCCAGCGTATGCGTGAGGCGTTGGACATGCGTTCCGTCGATGCGCATGGTGTAGATGTCGAGATCGCCGTTCCGCAGCGACGTAAACACGATCGTTTTGCCGTCCGGAGACAGCGTCCCCTCGGCGTCGTAGCGCGGGTTCGTGGTCAGACGGCGCGCGTCTTGTCCATCGGCGCTCGCGGTATAGATGTCGTAATCGAACAGAGCCCAGACGTATCCCTTCGAATAGTCAGGCCGCGGGGGACAGGCCGCACCGGCGTGCTCAGTGCTGGCGTAAAAGATCCGCCGGTCGCTGTCGAAGAAATAACCACACGTCGTCCGCCCTTTGCCGCTCGACACCCGGTGCAGTCCCGAGCCATCGATGTTCATCACATACTGCTGATCGCACCCGGTGTCCGCTTCCTGCCGTTGAAAAATCAACTGCTTGCCGGAGCGCGAGAAATACGCTTCGGCGTTCTGGCCGCCGGAGGTCAGTTGCCGAATGTTGCTCAAATGGATTTCACCGGAATCGGCGGGAATACTCTGTGCCTGCGTGAGCGCCACCAGCAGGGTGATGAGCATAGGACTCGCAAGGTAGATGTGAACGGGTTCACTGGCAATCGCCGGCACCGTTCGTGTTAGATTATCGCTCCGATGAATGATCCGCAGTCACCCAAGCAACCGCGCCAGCCACTGATGGACAAGCTCGGTCAGTTATGCGCCGACGGAAAACAGGCGGCGGAATACCTGTGGCAAGTCCCCAAGGACGCGGCCGTCCGGCAGAAAATTCTCGACATCCTGTCGCAGATCGGAACCGAGAGCGCGAAGCAGGGTCGGAAGGAGATGCCGAAGCTCGTCGAAGAGCTGAAGACGGCCGCGCAGGCGACGCCGTCACCGCAACAGGTGGAATTGCTCGTCGATGGTTTCGACCGGCTCACCAAGCTGTGGCAGGCCGCGAAGTCGGGATTACTATGACAGGAACGGTCACGCGCGTCGAGGCGGAGCTCGATCAACTGTGCATCAACACGGTCCGCGCGCTCGCCATGGATGCGGTGCAGCAGGCCGATTCCGGCCACCCCGGTACCCCGATGGCGCTGGCGCCGCTCGCCTACGTGCTGTGGCAACGGCATCTCAAATACAATCCGGCGAATCCTGACTGGCTCGATCGCGACCGGTTCGTGCTTTCCGCCGGGCATGCCTGCATGCTGCTGTACAGCGTCCTCTACCTGACCGGATACGATCTCACGCTGGATGACATCAAGCATTTCCGGCAATGGGCGAGCCGCACTCCCGGGCACTCCGAGCACGGCATCACCCCCGGCGTCGAAGCGACGACCGGACCGCTCGGCCAGGGCGTCGGCAACGCGGTCGGAATGGCCATCGCCGAGGCGCGGCTCGCTGCGGAGTTCAACCGGCCGGGGCACGAGATCATCGATCATCACACCTATTTCATCGCCTCAGACGGCGACTTGATGGAAGGCATCTCGCACGAGGCCTGCTCGCTCGCGGGGCACCTGAAACTCGGCAAGCTGATCGGTTTCTACGACGACAACCACATCACGATCGACGGCTCGACCGATCTTGCGTTCTCAGACGATACGGCCAAGCGGTTCGAGGCCTACGGTTGGCACGTCCAGCGAGTCGCCGACGGCAACGACCTCGATGCGATCGACAAAGCAATCACCTCCGCGAAACGCGCCACCGATCGGCCGTCCCTCATCATCGTCCGGACGCACATCGCGTGGGGCAGTCCCAACAAACAGGACACGGCGGAAGCACATGGCGCGCCGTTGGGCGCCGACGAAGTCAAAGCCACCAAGCAAAACCTCGGCTGGCCATCGCTGGAGCCGTTCTACGTACCGGATGAATCGCTGCAACGCTGGCGGCGCGCCCGGGATCGTGGTGCCCGTCTCGAAGCCGACTGGAAAAGGAAGTGGGATGCCTACCGCTCCGCCCATAAAGATCTGGCCGCCGAATTGGAGCGGCGGCTTGCGGCGAGGTTGCCTGAGGGATGGGATGCGGCGCTGCCAACGTTTGGCCCGAAGGATGCGCAAGCCACACGAGCTGCATCAGGAAAAGTGCTGAACGCGATCGCGACCAGGCTGCCCGAGCTGATCGGCGGCTCGGCTGACCTCACGGGCTCGAACAACACCGAGATCAAGAGCGGCGGCGTGTTCGCCGCGGGTTCGCGTGCAGGCCGCAACTTTCATTTCGGGGTTCGGGAGCACGCGATGGGCGCGGCGCTGAACGGCATCGTCCTGCATCGTGGCTTTATCCCGTTTGGCGGCACGTTCCTGATTTTCTCCGACTACATGCGCCCGTCGATTCGACTGGCGGCGCTCACGCACCTCAAGCCGATTTACGTGTTCACCCACGACTCGATCGGCCTGGGCGAAGACGGCCCGACCCATCAGCCAATCGAGCAGCTCGCCTCGCTTCGGGCGATCCCGAACATGACCGTGATCCGCCCATCGGACCCGACCGAGGTCGTCGAGGCCTGGCGCGCCGCTATCCTGCACAAGAATGGGCCCGTGGCGTTGGTTTTGACACGCCAGAAAGTTGCCGTTCTCGACCGGACCAAGTACTCGGCGGCCAGCGGGCTGCACAAAGGCGGCTATGTGTTGGCCGGAGCCGACAAGCCTGAAATCGTACTCATGGCCAGCGGCTCGGAGGTCGAGCTTGTGCTTGGCGCCTACGAGAGACTCAAGGCAGAAGGACGGCGGCCGGTAGCCGTCTCGATGCCGTGCCTCGAGTACTTCGACCGCCAGCCTCAAGGCTACCGGGATAGCGTACTTCCTCCTGGTGTGCCGCGAATCGCCGTAGAAGCGGCCGCACCGCAGTCGTGGTACAAATGGACTGGCGAAAAGGGTGTGGTTATCGGATTGGAACGGTTCGGTGCATCGGCCCCTTATCAACGTGTGTACCAGGAGTTAGGTCTCACGGTCGATCGTGTGGTAGACGTCGCCCGCAAACTCCGCTAGTTTTTCGGCAATGAAACTCACCAGCATGTCGATGCGCTGTCTCTGCCCCTGTCCGATGTGTTGTCCAGGGGAGGAGCGGACGATTTGCGCGCGTCACCATGCGGGGTAGGATGGCATAAGCAGTAGGGGCTTTCGCCCCAGACGCGCAGTACGAATCGGCCGCGACTCCAGATCACGAGTCGCGGCCGATCTCTTTTTTCAGGAGGAAACGTGAGTGCCTCGGTAATAGGTCTGTCAGGAAGTCCCGCTCCGGTATCCCGCTCACGCGCACTGCTCGAGCTGGCGCTGGCGGCGCTCGAACGGCAAGGCGCGGGTTCCGCGCGGCTCATCGATCTCGCGCAGCTCCCGGCCGATGGATTGCTCGGCCGGCGACAGGACCCCGAAGTGGCCGACGCGCTCCATGGCCTGCTCGACAGCGGAATCGTCGTCGTCAGCACGCCGATCTATCGCGCGACATACAGCGGTTTACTCAAGGTCTTTTTCGACCTGCTGCCGCCGGATGCGCTGGTGGGAAAAGTCGCCATTCCGATTGCCACGGGTGGCGGTCCCGCGCATCTGCTCGCCGTGGATCACGGCCTGCGTCCACTGCTCGCGAGTGTGGGAGCGCTCGTGGTCGCCAACGGCGTCTATGGTACCGACGCGCAATTTCGTGGCGGCGCTCCAGAACCGGCACTCGTAGAAAAAATCGAGCGAGCGGCTCGCGAAGCCGCATCGCTTACGACAGTCACAACGACGGTCACAACCTCGACCACCCTCGACCAACCTTTCAGAACCTCGATATGATCGCGATCTACTACGAGCATCCTCACTGGTTCACGCCGCTGTTTGCCGAGCTCGACCGGCGCGGCACGCGATACACCCGGTTACATGCAGAGCAGCACCGTTACGATCCGGGCAGCCGGCCGCCGTACGAGCTCGTCTTCAACCGCATGAGCCCGTCTGCATGGCAGCGCGGTCACGGACATGCCGTGTTCTATACGCATCACTTTCTCGCGCATCTCGAGCGGCACGGTGTGCGGGTCGTGAACGGCACCAGAGCCTTTCAGGCCGAGACGTCGAAAGCGCTCCAGTTATCGGTGCTGCGTGCGCTGGGACTTCCTTACCCGGCGACGCGGATCATCAGCAATGCGGCAGACGCGCCTGCGGCCGCGAGCGAGCTGCGGTTCCCGGTGGTGGTGAAGCCCAATGTCGGCGGCAGCGGCGCGGGCATCCGGCGCTTCGACTCCCCGGCTGACCTCGCGATCGCGGCAGCCAATGGCGGACTGGAGTTGGGTCCCGACCAGACCGCTCTGGTTCAGGAATTCATCCCGTCGGAAGAGGGCCGAATCACGCGGGTGGAGGTCCTGGGGGGAAAATTTCTCTACGCGATTCGCGTCTACTCGTCGGGCGAAACGTTCAATCTCTGCCCGGCCGACGTCTGCCAAACCACGGAAGGTGCGGAGCTGGTGCGCAGCGCCTGCCCGGTCGACGCTCCGCGCAATGGGCTGCGCGTCGAGGGTTATGACCCGCCGGCGCAGGTGGCGCGGCAAGTCGAGCAGATCGCGTCGGCGTGCGGCATCGAAATCGGTGGCATCGAATACGCGATCGACGCGCGCGACGGCCGGCTCTACTACTACGACATCAACGCACTATCCAACTTCGTGGCCGACGCGCCGCGGGTCGTCGGATTCGATCCGTTCGCGCGGCTGGCGGACTTTCTGGTGCGGGAGGCACGCTGATGCGCTTCGGATATTGGTTGCCGGTATTCGGCGGGTGGCTGCGCAACGTCGAAGACGAGCGCATGGAAGCGGAGTGGTCGTACATTCGGCGATTGGCGCGGGCGAGCGAGCGCGCCGGATTCGATTTGACGCTGATTGCGGAGCTGAACCTCAACGACATCAAAGGGCCTGACGCGCCGGCGCTCGATGCCTGGTCGACCGCGGCCGCGCTCGCGGCGGTCACCGACCGGCTCGAGTTGATGGTCGCGGTCCGGCCGACGTTCCATCCGCCGGCCTTGCTCGCCAAGCAAGCCGCGAACATCGATCAGATCTCGGGTGGCCGCCTCTCGCTCAACGTCGTGTCATCGTGGTGGGCTGAGGAAGCGAAACAATACGGAGTAGACTTCGATACGCACGACGCGCGCTACGCCCGCACGGCGGAGTGGCTCGCCGTCGTCGACGGTCTCTGGTCGCAACGGCGATTCAGCTTTGCCGGCCACTACTATCGGGTCGAGAACGCGATCCTCGAACCGAAGCCGGTGCGCCGGCCGCGCCCCACGATCTATGCCGGGGGAGAGTCGCCCGCCGCGAAGGCGTTGATCTCGCGAACGTGCGACGGCTACCTCATGCATGGCGATCCGCCCGAGCGCGTCGCCGCGAAGATTCGCGACATGCAAGCCTTGCGCGATGCGAACGGAGGCGATCTCGAGCCCATGATCTACGGCGTCGCCGGCTACGTAGTCTGCCGCGCGACCGAAGCGGCCGCCCGCCGCGAGATCGAGCGCATCACCGACGTCCGGCAGAATGCGGCGGGATACGCGAATTACGAGCAGTGGCTCGCCAACACGCAGCTCGAGCAGCGTGTCAGCCTGGAAGACTATTCGGTCTCGAATCGGGGACTGAAGGCCGGACTCACCGGCACGGCGGAGCAGATCGCGGAGCGCATCCGCGCGTTCGAAGAGGCCGGTGTGGACCTGCTGCTGCTGCAGTTCAGTCCGCAATTAGAGGAAATGGAGCGGTTTGCAGAGGAAGTGATCCCGCTCGTCAACGAGCCATCCGCTGTGCGATGAGACGGCCGGCCTCACGGCCGGACCGTACGCACGCGGACACGCCGGCGCCGTCATATCCGGCGCCGGCAATCGCGAGCGGCGGCAAGCGTTCGAGCCGGCGACGTACGCCGGCGACATGCTCGCGATGCTGGGGACGATACCGCGGCAGACCGCGCGTCCAGTAAAACACTCGCGACCATAACGGCTCGCCCCGAATGGCGAGGATCTTGCCGAGCTGCTCGCGCGCGAGCTTCGCCGGATGCTGATCTGTCGGCCCAAAAAAGGCCCGCAACAGCGCGTGGCCGGGTGGCGCGCGGCCCGGAAACTTCTGTGATGCGTAGGTACAGGCGCGGATCTGTTCGGGTGACGGCGCTTCCACGACGAAACCGCTGCCCGAGAGCGACCGCCCGATTTGCTCACTGCGATAAGCGAGGGATACGGTGATGCTCGGCGCGTACACGACTTCCGCCAGCTCGCGCGCTCCAGTCACG
>DASZNX010000347.1:0-6029 GCA_035551075.1 Gemmatimonadales bacterium
ACGTTACGACTGCCGTGCTGAACGGAAAACTTTACGTGATTGGTGGATACAACAATCACGGCCTCGGCGTGTTGAGCACAGTCGAAGTTTACGATCCAGCGACTGATACATGGACGACGGACACTCCGCTGCCGAGCGGGCGGTATGGAGCCACCGCCGCGGCCATCAACGGCAAGATCTACGTCGCAGGAGGAAGCGACGCCAACGGCACTATGGCGGCGACGCTGTTTGAGTTTGATCCTGCGACCCATGCCTGGACGACCAAACAGCCAATGCCGACCAACCGGTATCTGACTGCAGGAGCGGTGCTGAATGGGTCGCTGTATGTCGTTGGCGGCTACAGCGACGGTATCTATCGGAATGCTGTGGAGGCCTACAAGCCCTAGGTTCGAGACTGGAAGAAAGCGAACGGGGCCGGCTTAGCGCCGGCCCCGTAGTTCATGTCGACAATTCCACTGAGTCACACCTTCGGATCGATCGGCAGGTGATTGTGGGTGTGGTCGCCGTTCTCCCCTTCGTCGGCGAACCAGCAGTACGCCCAGATCTTGGCCGGCTTCAGCATCTGCTGTCCCGCGCGAAGGATGATTCCCATTGGCTCATCGTCGAGTACTAGTGGAAGGGTTGTCATGCCGTTCAGCTACGCAAGCACCCTGCCACGGAATTAACTGCTAAGTGCTTGTAATCATTGATGTTCCGAAATGCGACGTACTGCCAGTCGTCATTCCGACACGTTCAGGACCGGCTGCGCCGTGTCATGCTGACGCGGCGGTTTGATTGCCGTGAACCCGGACCGCTTCGATCGGCGACCCCCCCCTGTCGCTCGCTGCACCTGCCAGCCGCGATACAGCGTCTGCAGTGCTTCGGGGGCCAACGGAATGACTTCGCGGCTTTCGGCAGCGGACGGCAGCACGACGTGCACGCCACCCGACGGCGTCCGCACCTGCAGATCGGCAATCAGAGATGAGCGTTGCTTCGCGCGCAGGACCGCCAGGCTCGGCGGCGCGATGACGACCAACGACGGAGCGAGATCGGGAAACCAGCTCCCGAAATTGATCACGAGGGCCTGAAACGCGCCTCCGCCCAGCTGCTCGGTGACCGCGCGTCCCTCCGCGGCCTCGACGGCTCCGAGATCCTGATCGAGGAGAAACACCTCCCCATCGTGAGCCGCGAGGAACAGCGCTTCGGAGAGCGCCGCCGCACCAAGGACCACGACGACGTCGCCGGGCTCGAGACGCGCCGCCCACGGCACGATGGGATGCGCGCGATCGAATCCCCAGTGCGTAGGTTCACGCTGCGCTTCGCGGAGGGCGCGATGCTTTTGCCGCCAGCGCGGGAACGACGGCAGCCGCAGGCGGCGCGCGATGATGCGGTCCACGTGCTCGAGCAGGAGCACCTCGGTGAGCAGATACTGATCCTGCACACTCGTCTGCAGCTCACGCACCGCCTCATCGCCGATTTGCAGCAGCTCGGCGCGCGGCACTGTGTTCTTGTATTCCTCGAGGCGCTGCAGGATGAACTCCTGGTACTCTTGCTTGAGCGACCGCGGCGCCCGGCGCACCGGAGGCATGCCGGTTTTTTTGCTGGCGCGCTCGAAGGGGAGCGAAGTCAACATGGCTCGACGTGCACCGTGACTTCTTCCAGCGCGAGCTCTTTCTTGAGTTTCTCTTCGACCGCGTCCGCGATCGCGTGCGCATCGGCAACATTCGCGCGCGGATCGACCGCGATGGTCACCTCCGCGTAGCGGACGCCTCCCCCTCCGCTCGCCTTGCCGCCGCGCGAGCGGATCCCATAGGCGCTCACGACGCCCTCGACCGCCTGCGCCGACTGCCGGATCGTCGGTTCGGGAATTGCGCGCTCGTCGACCAGTACGGGCACAGTGCGTTGGAGAATCTGATAGCCTACCCGAACGATCAGCAGCGCCACGACGATCGCGACGACCGGGTCCGCCCACAGATAACCCTGGCGCGAGAGTAAGACACCGATCAGGACTCCGATGGTGATGAAGACGTCGGTGCGCGTGTGGGCGGCGTCGGCAATCAACAGCTCGCTCGCGAGCTGTTGTCCCCGCCGATTCTCGTACCAGGCGACGAATACGTTCGTCCCGAGCGTCGCGAGCAGGAGTACGAGACCGAGGTCGGTGATCTGGACTGGATGGCCGCCGGATGCCAGCCTGCTGATCGCGCTGCGCAGCAGCTCGAAACAGGTGACAGAGAGAAAAACGCATAGCCCAAGCGCTCCGAGCGTTTCGAACTTGCCGTGGCCGTAGGGATGCTCCTCATCGGGCGCGCGCGCAGCCACGCGAATGACGATCAGGCCGAGGACGTTGTAGGCCGCGTCGACCGAGGAGTGGAGGGCGTCGCCCATGACGGCGAGGGAGCCGGCGACCGCGCCGATCACCGCTTTGGCGAGGACGACGGCGATGTTGGCGATCAGCAATCCAGCCAGCACGCGGCGCACCGCGGCCGAGCGGTCTAGGGCCCGTCCGGACATGGCTTGCAAGCTTGTGATAGGGGCGGATTTAGTCAACTTGGGCTTGACACATTTAGAAGATTGTATAAATATCTCGCCCCGATGGACGACTCCCTCTTTCGTGCGCTGGCCGATCCGACGCGCCGCCGCATCCTCGAGTTGCTGACCGAAAAGGACAGGACGGCCGGCGAGATCGCGGAGCAGTTTCCCATGGCCTTTGCCTCGGTGTCGCACCATCTGGGCGTCCTCAAGGCGGCCGATCTCGTTGCCACCGAACGGGAAGGGCAGTTCATCCGCTATCGGCTGAATACGACCGTCTTTCAGGAGATCGTGCGCTACTTCATGACGCGCTTCGGGAGAGACAGCAATGCGTAGCCGCTGGTTTGGCATCGTCGTCGCCGCGATCGCGGCAGCAATGTCGGTCTGGGCATGCCCGAGCCTGCCGCCCACCGTCGCGACCCACTGGAATCTCCATGGGACGCCGGATGGGTTTTCGAGCCGCCTGTTCGCGGTTGCGATGGTCCCGGTCCTGTTGCTGTTCATGACCGGGCTTTTCAACCTGCTCCCCAAGGTTGATCCGCGCGGCGAGAACTACGCAAAGTTTTTTAGCAGCTATTGGCTCATCGCGAACGCGTTGATCCTGTTTCTGCTGGTTGCGCACGCATTGATTCTCGCATCTGGCCTCGGGTACGGTGTGAAAATCGACCGTCTCATGCCGCTCGGCGTCGGATTGCTGTTTGTATTTCTGGGCAATTACCTCACGCGCATCGAGCCCAACTGGTTCATCGGCATCCGGACACCGTGGACACTGTCGAGCGACACGGTATGGCGACGCACGCATCGAACCGGCGGTTGGCTCATGGTGATCGGCGGCCTGGTACTGGCGATCGGAGCATTCGTTGCGCGGCTCGCATTCGCGGCGCTCTTGATTGCGACGATCGTGATCGTGGCCGTGATTCCCATCGTGCAGTCGTACGTCTTGTGGAAGAGAGAGCAACATGATCGCTCTTAGCATCGCGCTGCTTGCATTAGTCCAGACTCCGGCGAGTCGAACCGATACGATTCCTCCCTCCGCGGCTCTCGAGTCGCCGTACACGATTCGCAGCGGCGCATTGCAGCTCAGCGGCACGCTCACGTTGCCAAGCGGCACCAAGGGACGAGTGCCGGTGGCCGTGATCATCGCGGGCTCCGGCCCAACCGATCGCAACGGAAACTCCTCGCTGGGCATCAGGCCGAATTCGTATGCGCAGCTTGCGTGGCGATTGGCCGAGCGGGGAGTCGCGACGCTGCGGTACAATAAGCGCGTACTGCCGGGGACGACGGGAACGGTGGACATCGCGCATCTGACTCTGGACGACTTTGCGGTCGACGCGCGGGCGGCCGCCGATTCGCTGGCGCGAGACGCTCGCTTCTCGAACGTCATGTTGCTGGGACACAGCGAGGGAGCCGCGCTCGCGTTGATCGCGGCGCGCAATGATCCATCTGTCACCGGCGTGATTCTCGCGTCGGGATTGGGCCGGCCCTTCACGGTCGTCGTGCGCGAGCAGCTGGCGCGGCAGTTCGACAGCGCCACGCTGATCAGCTATGACACCGCCATGACGCAGTACCTGGCGGGGCAGCAACCGAAGAACGTTCCTCCGCCGCTCGCGCCGCTGTTTGTACCGATCAACCAGAATTTCATGAAGTCCTTCGCATCGTTCGATCCGGTCGCCGCGATCCGGCAGGTCCGCCAGCCCGTGCTGATCGTGCAGGGAGCGCGGGACATTCAGGTTACCGTCGGGGATGCCGAGCGATTGCACGGCGCGAAACCCGACGCGCAGCTCGTCATCATCCCGCTCGCGAATCACGTGATGAAGCAGGCAAGGGACACGACGCTGACGGGGCAGCTCCCGCTCTACCAGGATCCCACGATCCCCATCATGCCCGAAGTGGCGGGCGCCATCTCGGACTGGATTCTCAAGCTGGCGCGGTGAGAATGAGGTAGGGGCGCAGCATGCTGCGCCCCTACATAGCCCCTAACAAGGCTCCTTTCAAATAGCCGGTCTCCGGCACATTGAGCAGCTCCGGGTGGTCTCGAGAGGCGCCGGTTGCCGCGAGGAATTGAATGCGGCGACCGGAGTCTCGCGCGGCATCGGCGAGCATGGCATTGAAGACGTCCCGTCCGACGTGATACGAGCAGGATGACGTGAACAGCACGCCGCCCTCAGCAAGGATTTTCATCGCGCGGAGATTCACCTCTTTGTAGCCGGCGATGGCGCGCTCGAGATTGGCCTTCGTCTTCGCGAAGGCCGGTGGATCGAGCACGATCGTGTCGAACTGATCGCGCCGGCGCTCGAGCTCGCGCAACAGATCGAACGCGTTGGCTTCGCACCACTCGATGTTGCTGATGCCATTGAGACGCGCATTCTCGGCGCCTCGGGCCAGCGCATCGGCGCTTTGATCGATCGCCAACACTTCGTTCGCCTGGCGCGCGAGATGCAGCGCGAACGAGCCGTGATAGGTAAACAGATCGAGCGCTCGGCCGCCTCTCCTGGTGTGCCGGCCAACCAAAGCGCGATTCTCTCGCTGATCGAGGAACGCACCGGTTTTCTGCCCCGACCACGGTGCCGCGAGGTACTTGATTCCATCCTCGACAGCCTCGACAACCTCGGGAACTTGGCCAAAGGCCAATACAACCTCCTCGGGCAACCCCTCGTGCCGCCGCACCGCGGCGTCGTTGCGTAACAAAATGCCCTCGGGCTCGAGGGCGGTGGTGATGCCGGCGAGAACGTCCGCGCGAGCGCTCTCGAGTCCCGCCGAGAGCAGTTGCGCGACGATCCAGCGCCCGTACTTGTCGATCACGAGCGAAGGCAGGCCGTCGCCTTCCGCGTGCACCACGCGCCAGGCGCTCGCGTTGATGGCATTACGCCGGCGCGCGGCGGCGTTGATCCGCTCTGTCCACCACTGCGCGTCGATCGGCTCGTGGCCGCGCGTGAGCAATCGCAGCCGGATTTCCGACTTTGGCGAGTACAGGGCCTGGCCGAGGAACTTGCCTTTGCGATCCGTGACGGGAACGATGCCTGGCGTTTTCTCAGGCTCTTCCGCGACATCGCTCCGATAGATCCACGGATGGCCCTGCTTCCAGCGTTCGGCTCCGCGGGCGGTAACTCGGACGGGCGGACCGCCTTTTCCGCCCGTCATCGATCTGGCCTCAGCTTAGATGCATCCCGCAAGTACATATGTTTGAGTGAGCGCTGAGGCTTGCTCGTGTAGAAATGCAGGAGCACGCGAATGCAGCGGGGCAGGCCGCTGGGGACCGCAACTTCGGCCGTGCCGAGCAGCGGCACGTCGGTCCAGCCGAGCCGGCGGGCGGCGCGCGCGGGATACTCGGCCGTCAGGTCGGGCGAGGACGTGAAGATGGCGCTCTCGATGTCCGCGGGCTCAAACCCGTTGGCATTGCGCAGCGCGGCGAGCAGCTCCTCCGTCGCCTCCAGGATCGCTTCACTCGTGTTCGCGGTCGCCGTCGTCGCGCCGCGCAGGCCGCGCAGAATCTTTGGGGAGGTCATGGCGCTCGTCGATCA
>DASZNX010000348.1:0-10520 GCA_035551075.1 Gemmatimonadales bacterium
GGGTGTGGACCGCGGCCCTTCGTGGCGCTCGCCGTCTGACGCGTCGTCGTGAATCGTGGGGCTGCCCTTAACCTGGGAACCGCGCGATCACGTGACGCCGAATGGGTGGGATCGGCGTAAACCGATCGCCGCGCGAGCTCACACGCTCCAGCGTGAGGTAGGCTGTCGGCAACACCACGAGTACCAGTAGCGTCGCACTGAGCAGGCCGCCGATAATCACCACCGCCAGCGGCTTCTGTGTTTCCGCGCCGATTCCCCGCGACAGCGCCATCGGCAGCATCCCGAGCATCGCCAACAGCGCAGTCATCAGTACCGTCCGCATCCGCATGATCGCCCCGCGGCGCACCGCCTCAGGAGCCGGCAGCCCATCGCCGCGCAGCTGATTAAAGACTGTGATCATGACGACGCCGTTGAGCACCGACTGGCCGAACAGCGCGATGAAGCCGATTGCCGCCGACACGCTGAGCGGGATTCCAGTCACCAGCAGTGCCACAATGCCGCCGATCAGCGCGAAGGGGACGTTCAGGAGGATGAGCAACGAATCCTTGATGGAATGAAACGCATAGAAGAGCAACACGAAGATCAGAAACACGCTGACCGGCACGATGAGGGCCAGTCGCCTCATCGCGCGCTGCTGATTCTCGAATTCGCCGCTCCAGGTGACGTACGATCCCACGGGCAACCTCAGGTGGCGGACGCTTGCTTGCATGTCCCGCACTACGCTGCCCATGTCCCGGCCGCGAATGAAGACGCCCACGGCCACGACTCGGCGGCCGCCTTCGCGACTGATGTTCATACTTCCGACGCCTATGACGACGTGAGCCACATCCGCGAGCGGAATGCGTTGGCCGTCAGGGGTGTCGATCAGGATGCGGCCGAGGTTCGAAAGCTGGCGTTCGGCGCTGGCGAGACGAGCGATCACCGCGAAGTGTCTCTCCCCGTCCCACAGCTGTGTCGCCTCTTTGCCTCCGAGACCGAGCTCGATCTGGTCTTCGACATCGGCGACGTTCAGACCATAACGCGCCGCTTGGGCGCGGTCGATCTCGAGACGGGCCTGCGGCACCTCTCCCGGTCGGTCGATGAATGCGCGTGCGACGCCGCGAACGCTGCGGACGACCGCGAGAATCCGTCGCGCGGTGGTGCGCAGCTGCTCGAGATCGTCACCGAAGATCTTCACGACGACTTGGCCGTCGATCTGCGAGATGCTCTCCAACACGTTGTCGCGGATCGGCTGTGAGAAACTCACTTCGATGCCGGGAATGGTCGCGAGCGCCTCATCCATTTGCTGAATGATCCGTTGCTTGGTGACGTGTGGGCGCCACTGGGACGTAGGTTTCAACCCGACGAAAATCTCGACCATGTTGAGAGGCTTGGGGTCGGTGCCGTCTTCCGGTCGCCCGGCTTTGGAGACGGTTGTCTCCACCTCGGGGACCGTGGCGAGTAGCGCGCGGGCGCGGGCGACCTGCGCCATCGTCTCGGCGATCGAGATGCCGGGGGGCAGATTGAGGTTGATCCAGATCGTACCCTCGTTTAGTTCCGGCAGAAACTCCGTGCCGAGCTTTGGAGCCATGACCAAGCTGGCCGCGAGGACGAGCGCAGCGGCGACCAGCACGATCCGCGGGGACTGGAGCGCGCGACCAAGGATCGACTCGTACACCTGGCGGCAGCGGCGAACCAGCCGGTTTTCTTCGTGGGGCGGCGGAGCGCGCAGTAGCCAGTAGCAGAGCAGGGGCACGAGCGTCAGCGACAACAGCAGCGAGCCAAGCAGCGCCGACGTCACCGTCCACGCCATCGGCGCGAAGATCCGGCCTTCCTGCCGCTGCAGCGTGAAAATCGGGATGTTCGCGACGATGATGATCAACATGGAGAAGAACGTGGGACGTCCCACGTCGGCCGCTGCATCCAGCACGATCGCACGCAGCGTGTCTGGCTCGCGCGGGCCGGTATGCGCCGACAGGCGGCGGAACACATTCTCCACCACGATGACGGCGCCGTCCACGATAATCCCAAAGTCCATCGCGCCGAGCGACAGCAGGTTCGCCGGTATGCCCCGCACCGAGAGTCCCATGAACGTGGCGAGGAGCGACAGCGGAATGATCGCGACGACGATGGCCGCGGCTCGCCAGTTGCTTAGGAACAGGAGCAGCACCCCCCCGACGAGGAGCGCCCCCTCCAGCAGGTTTTGGAACACCGTGTGCAGCGTGGTCTCGATCAGCCAGGTTCGATCGTAGAAGGAAACGACTTGCACACCGCGCGGCAGGATAGAGGAATTCAATTCCGCGACGCGCTGCTTCAGTGCAGCGAGCACGACCGACGGGTTCTCGCCTTTGCGCATCAGCACGATGCCGGTGACGACATCGTCGTCCCGATCCTGGCCCACGACCCCCTGCCGCGGCACCGCGCTGACGGTCACGGTGGCGAGGTCCGTTACGAGGATCGGCGTCGTGCCGCGCTCGGCGACCACGACGTTGCCGATATCGTCCGCCGACCGAAGCAGACCCAGGCCGCGCACCAGGTATTGCTGGGCGCCCTGCTCGAGGTAACTCCCGCCGGCGTTCACGTTGCTCCGGCCGAGCGCCGCGTAGAGTTGCATGAGCGAGATACCGTAATCGCGCAGTTTTGCGGGATCAGGATTGACTTCGTACTGCTTGATGAGGCCGCCGAGAGTCACGATGTCTGCGACGCCCGGCGTCATTTTGAGATAGCGGGTGACGGTCCAATCCTGGATCGTCCGCAAGTCCATCGGGCTCAGGCCCGCGCCCTGGATCCGGTAGCGATAGATCTCGCCGATCGGCGTCGAGAGCGGCGCCAATTCCGGCTGGACACCGCTCGGGAGATCGGCGGTCTGGAGATGTTCGAGCACCTGCTGCCGAGCGAAGTAGTCCGTGACCGCATCATCGAACGTCAAGACGATGAACGACAGCCCGAACTGCGTGTGCGAAAACAGGCGCACGTTGTGGGGCAGCCCGGCCAGGCTGATCTCGATGGGGATGGTGACCGCCCTTTCGACCTCCTCCGCCGCGCGCCCCGGGTACAGTGTTACCACGCTGACTTGCGTGTCGGAGACGTCGGGAAACGCTTCGATGGGGAGGCGCGCGAATGCGATGATCCCTGTGCCCACGAATATCACCATCATGAGGCCAAGAAACAGCGGCTGGCGCAACGCGAAGTCGACGACCCGCTTCATTCCCTAACGAATCAGGAATGCGTGACGTCGTTGAACAGCTGCTCGAGCAGCAGCGCGTTCGCGATCACGACGCGATCGCCTGGCTCGAGCCCCGCCAGCACCCGTACGAGATCCCCATCCGCTTCGCCGACCTGGATGTGGCAACGGCGATAGTGTCCCCGCTGCTCTTCCACGAATACCACATGGGTATCGCCCTCGAGTACGACGGCTGAGGCCGGGACGCCGAGGACTCGTGGCCCCGCAGCGGGCGCGTTGACGCTGACGAGCATCTCTGCCTTGAGCAGCGCCGCCGCGTTCTCGATGACGCCGCGCGCCTTGACCGTGCGCGTCGTCGGATCGACATCACTGCCGACCAGCGTGAGCCGGCCGCGGAACACTCGATCGGGCCAGGCTGCGGTTCGAATCTCGAGCGGCGCGCCCACGACGAGAGCCCGGACGTCCCGCTCGGGCACGTCGAGCTGGACCCAGAGGTGCGTCGGATCGGTGACGACGAACAGCGGGGCGAACAGCTGCGGCGCGTTCGCGAGCATCTGATCGGGTCGGACCTCCTGGCCGGGATTGATCGCGCGTCCCACGATCGTTCCGGCGATGGGCGTACGAAGCTGGAACAGCGCGGTCACGCCAGCGGAATCCGAGCCGTACAGCGCCACTCGCGCCGTTGCGCGCTCCGCCTCCGCGCGCGCGCGGGCGGCGTCGGCCTCCGCAGCGTCGACCTCCTTTTGTGCCACCACGCCGTGCGCGAGCAGATCCCGCAAGCGTGCCAACGAGCGCTCGGTCCATGCGAGGTCCGTCGCTGCCCGACGGGCGTCCGCCTGCGCCTGACCGTAGTCCGGCGCCGCAATGGTCGCCAGGACCTCGCCGGCGCCGACGCGATGGCCGAGGTCGACGCCGACATCCACGACGCGGCCCGCGAACGGCGAGAACACACGCACGGTCACATTCTCGTTCCACACCACGCGTCCGTTCAGATGCAGGGCTGGTGGTTCCGCGGGAGCGACCGGGGCCGCGACCAGGGCCGCGAGCTGACGGCTTGTCGTATCGAGAATCATGCGGTCCCCTTCGACGCGCGCCGGCACGACGTCTGCGGACAACGCGGGAGAGCGGCTCGCGGTCACAATGAGACCAACTCCGAGGGCCGCGACGACGGCGGTGAGCGCCAACAATGGCAACGCCACCAGCGCTTTCATGGAATGAAGTCTCGGCCGGCCGCGTTGCCGACGGCATACACGCTGATCCAGTAATCGTGCAGCGCGGTGTAGTAGTCGGATCGCGTGTCGGACCACGTGCCGATGGCGTCGAGCAGCTCGAGCAGCGAGATCGCGCCGCTCCCGTAGGCGTAGCGGGCCGTTTCAAGGCTGCGCCGGGCTCGGTCCAGCAAGCCGCCTTCATACCGCTCAGCCAACAGACGCGCGGAACGGTACGCATCGACGGCAGTCGCGATGTCGTTCGCGACTTGCGCCTCCAGGTGAGTCGCTTCGAGCTGCGCTTGAGCGACACCCGCGCGGCTCCGATCTCGCGCGCCCCCATTCCAGTCCCAGAGCGGGACCGTGAATCCGAATCCGATCGCGTTGCGTGTCCCGTTGCTGAAGAGGCCATCGGTTCCGAAAGGAGCGGTCGCGCGCGTGAAACTGACGATCGGGACCGGAATCCATTGCGCGGTGGCGAGGCTGTGGAGGCTGCGAGTCTGCGCGACCCGATCCTGCGCCGCGCGCAAGTCGGGCCGACGGCTGGCGATTCCGCGGAGCGAATCGACGGGAATCTCAACCGGCGCGTAGGCGAGATCGCCGCTGACCCCGAAGGCCGTGTCGGGTGGGGTCACCCCCATGAGCAGTTGTAGCGCCAGGCGCGTCGCGTGAACGTGCGCGGCCGCCCGCTGCATCTCCGCTTCCGCGCGCGCGAGCTCGAGCTCCGCCTTGTTCACGTCGCGTTCCGGCAAGTCGCCCGCCCGCAAGCGCGCCGAATCGGCCAGCAACACCTGCCGAAGAATATCGTGACGCTCCGTGGCGAGCTCGCGCAGTCGCTCGCTGAGCAAGACGTCGGTGAAGGCTTGACACAGCTGGAATGTGATCTGCCGTTCCATGTCAGCGGCATCCCAGTTCGCCGCTGCGGTCCCATGGCCAGCCGCGCGCGTGCGGAACCACCGCTCTGGCGTGAAGTCGAGCGGTAATGTCACAGAGTAGTTCCAGGGCTGATTCGGGTTGGACGAGAACGCCGGATTGGGAAACGCCCGAGCGATCTTTTGCTCGCCCTGTGCGCTGTCGATTCTGAACCGGGCCGACAGGATGTCGGCATTGTGTTGCCGCGCGATTTGCAGCGCCTCGCGCAGGGTCGGCCCTTGCGCGGGCAGTGCCGACGCGGCGATGCACAACAGCGGTACGATGGGGACGGCCGGTCGCATAGACGAAATGATTGCTGCGCCCATGCGGCGAGCGCGATGTGGAAACTCGGGGTCGCCCGCTAAGAAATCACAAAGACGGAGATAGTGCCTCGACGTCGGCCGCCGGCAGCCACAAGGTGAAGGTGCTGCCCCCGCCGTCGCGTGGGCTATAGACGAGAGTCCCGCCTTGGAGCTCGGCCAGCATCCGCGCGATCGCGAGCCCCAGGCCGGCGCGTCCGCTATCGGGGGGCGAGCCGCTGGGGCGATAGAACGCCTCGAAAATGCGCTCTCGCTCGGCGATGTCGACTCCAGGTCCCCGATCGCGCACCTCGAACGCGAGCCGATCGCCGCGGCGCATCGCCTCCAGTTCGACGGCGGTCTCCGGGGGTGCGAAGCGCAACGCGTTCTCGACCAGATTGCCGAGAATGCGCAACGACTGCACGAAATCAAACCGGCCCACGTCGGCTGGCTGCTCGAGGTGAACGACCGTCGTAAGTCGCCCGTGCGGGAGCGACGCGAATCGCGCTACGAGCGCGCCGATGAGGTCTTCACTGGTGTTGAGCTCGAGCTCCAACGGGAATGCGCCGGCCTTGATCCGCGAAAGTGCGAGCAGGTCCCCGACCATGCGGCTCAAGTGATCCGCTTGCTCTTCGATGATACGTGCGCGCGAGTCGCCAGCCGCGGCGGATTCTTGCGCCAACGCTTTGATCGTGGTTAGCGGCGTGCGCAAATCGTGCGACACCGAGGCGAGCACCCAGTCCTTCAGGCGGTTCGCCTCGCTCAACGCGGTGGCGTGTTCAGCGACACGGGAGAGTTCCTCCACCTGCCGGGCGCGCTTCTCGGCCTCGCGTGCCTGATCCTGCGCCCGCGCCAGCAGCTGCGTTGCAACACCGGCGGTCGCGAGAAAGGCGAGGAGCACGACCCAGTCGAGCGGTTTGCCGACCGCGAGCGTGTCGAACGGTTGCTGAAAGTAATAGTCGATCAGCAGGAAACTCAGCACCGCGAGAGTAAATCCCAGCGTCCGGCCGCCGGTCGCGCTGCCGCCCAAGACCACCAGTAGATAGGGGATCACGACGTGCGCCTCCTCTATTCTGCCGCGCACGGTATGCATCCCGAGCGTCAGGATCGCGAGCGCCGCGATCCAGAGGAGCCAGGGCCACCGCGCGCGAGGCGGCGTCATCGAGGCAACTCGAAGCGGTACCCGACGCCCGGTTCGGTGACGATCAAGCGCGGGCGTGACGGGTCGCGTTCGATCTTGCGGCGCAAATTGGTGATGTGCACGCGGAGATACTGCTGCGCATTGCCGAACGCTTGCCCCCAGACTGCGTCGAACAGCTGCCGATGCGTCAGCGTGCGATCGGCCTGCACGACGAGCGCGCGCAAGATATTGAACTCGATCGGGGTGAGGCGAATCGGCTGCTCGGCGCGCGTGACTCGACGCGCGGCGAGATCGATCGTGAGATCATCCGCAGTGACGAGCGTCGCGTCCGCCTGCAGCGCACGGCGCAATTGCGCCCGAACCCGTGCCGCGAACTCGCGGAGGCTGAAAGGCTTGGTGACGTAGTCATCCGCACCGGCGTCGAGCAGCGCGACCTTTTCCTCGTCCGAATGTCGCGCGGACAAGACCACGACCGGCATGTGACCCCAGCTGCGCAGTTCACGACATACCGCGAGACCGTCCATGTCCGGCAAGCCGAGGTCGAGCACGACGAGATCGGGTCGCCAGGACGCGGCGAGGTTCAATCCGTCGCGCCCGGTGGCCGCTTCGACGATGCGATGGGCCGTGCTTTCGAGCGCGCTCTTGACGGCGCGGCGGATCTGCGGCTCATCGTCGATGACGAGTAGCGTATGGGCATGCATTTGTAGCTTGACCCGTCAACCAGGCCCGGCGTCGCGCTTGCGAGTGGCAAAGAGAGCCGCAAACGCGCACGATTCCGAGGTCGGACCGGGGCCTATCTTCAAGTCAGCGACCCCCTTGACTCATGC
The DNA here is from genome assembly GCA_035551075.1 of Gemmatimonadales bacterium. Classification (GTDB taxonomy): domain Bacteria; phylum Gemmatimonadota; class Gemmatimonadetes; order Gemmatimonadales; family GWC2-71-9; genus 20CM-2-65-7. The sequence goes on from DASZNX010000348.1 coordinate 7,551, forward strand.
CGAACCCCCGGCTACAATCCGCGTCTCGCTACGGACTTTTTTCGTAGCCGCTCTTTGAGAATTGATGATCGAGTGTGTGGAGTGCGGCCCCGATTGAGCGCACGCGGAGTCAGATACGCGGCGCGAGGGGTTTCATTCTGACTTTGATTCGGACGACATTGTCATCCCGAGCGCCGAACAGGCGCGAGGGATCCAGTCGTTCGCATGAGCTGTTCGAATTCTTCTAATCATTGGAGAGTTTGATCCTGGCTCAGGACGAACGCTGGCGGCGTGCCTAACACATGTAAGTCGAACGGGATTCGGGGGGCAACTCTCGAGTTCAGTGGCAGACGGGTGCGTAACACGTGAGAAACTTGTCCATCGGTGGGGGATAGCCGGCCCAACGGCCGGTTAATACCGCGTACGATCATGCAGGGGCATCCCTGAATGATGAAAGCCTTCGGGCGCCGGCGGAGAGTCTCGCGGCCTATCAGCTAGTTGGCGGGGTAATGGCCCACCAAGGCGACGACGGGTAGCTGGTCTGAGAGGATGGCCAGCCACATTGGGACTGAGACACGGCCCAGACTCCTACGGGAGGCAGCAGTGGGGAATCTTGCGCAATGGCCGCAAGGCTGACGCAGCGACGCCGCGTGTGGGATGACGGCCTTCGGGTTGTAAACCACTGTCAGGGGGAACGAATACACGCTTCGTGCGTGGGTGACGGTACCTCCAAAGGAAGCACCGGCTAACTCCGTGCCAGCAGCCGCGGTAATACGGAGGGTGCGAGCGTTGTCCGGAATCACTGGGCGTAAAGGGCGCGTAGGCGGCCCGTTAAGTGGCTGGTGAAATCCCGCGGCTCAACTGCGGGGCTGCCGGTCAGACTGGCGAGCTAGAGCACGGTAGGGGCAGATGGAATTCCCGGTGTAGCGGTGGAATGCGTAGAGATCGGGAAGAATACCAGTGGCGAAGGCGTTCTGCTGGGCCGTTGCTGACGCTGAGGCGCGACAGCGTGGGGAGCAAACAGGATTAGATACCCTGGTAGTCCACGCCGTAAACGATGGACACTAGACGTCGGGGGGAGCGACCCTCCCGGTGTCGTCGCTAACGCAGTAAGTGTCCCGCCTGGGGAGTACGGCCGCAAGGCTGAAACTCAAAGGAATTGACGGGGGCCCGCACAAGCGGTGGAGCATGTGGTTTAATTCGAAGCAACGCGAAGAACCTTACCTGGGCTTGACATGCTGGTGCAAGCCGGTGGAAACATCGGCCCCTCTTCGGAGCGCCAGCACAGGTGCTGCATGGCTGTCGTCAGCTCGTGTCGTGAGATGTTGGGTTAAGTCCCGCAACGAGCGCAACTCTCGCTCCCAGTTGCCAGCGGTTCGGCCGGGGACTCTGGGGGGACTGCCGGCGTTAAGCCGGAGGAAGGTGGGGACGACGTCAAGTCATCATGGCCCTTACGTCCAGGGCGACACACGTGCTACAATGCCTGGTACAACGCGTCGCGAACTCGCAAGAGGGAGCCAATCGCCAAAAGCCGGGCTAAGTTCGGATTGTCGTCTGCAACTCGACGGCATGAAGCCGGAATCGCTAGTAATCGCGGATCAGCCATGCCGCGGTGAATACGTTCCCGGGCCTTGTACACACCGCCCGTCACGCCATGGAAGCCGGAGGGACCCGAAACCGGTGGGCCAACCGCAAGGGGGCAGCCGTCTAAGGTCAAGTCGGTGACTGGGGCGAAGTCGTAACAAGGTAGCCGTAGGGGAACCTGCGGCTGGATCACCTCCTTTCTGGAGTCGCCGAGTAACGTCGCGAGCAATCGCGCGCGAAACGCACTCGAGAGTCGCCCGCACTCTCACACACCTCGATCATTGATTAGCGATGTCAATGTCCAATGCCCAATGTTGAAAACGGCATTGGACATTGTTTCGAAGTCTGCTCTTTGAAAACTGACGAGTGCGTGAAGTAGTGGTGTTAGGGAATCACACCGAGTAGAGAACTACGAGATCAAGCGTGTAAGGGCGCACGGTGGATGCCTTGGCACAGGGAGGCGATGAAGGACGTGGTAAGCTGCGATAAGCCTGGGGGAGCTGCAAACAAGCTGTGATCCCAGGATCTCCGAATGGGGCAACCCCTCGGGCCGCAAGGTCCGAGATCGCGCGCAAGCGCGAGGCAAACCCGGGGAACTGAAACATCTCAGTACCCGGAGGAAGAGAAAGCAACCGCGATCCCCTTAGTAGCGGCGAGCGAACGGGGGCCAGCCCAAACCAGTCGTGCTTGCACGGCTGGGGTTGTGGGACCGCGACATGGGAGCACGATGCCAAACCGAAGCGGCCTGGAACGGCCCGCCAGAGACGGTGACAGCCCGGTAGGTGTACGCATACGGCCCCTAGCGGCATCCCGAGTAACGCGGGACACGTGCAATCCTGCGTGAAACTGGGGGGACCACCCTCCAAGGCTAAACACTCCCCTGTGACCGATAGTGCACTAGTACCGTGAGGGAAAGGTGAAAAGTACGCCAGGTGGCGAGTGAAAGAGATCCTGAAACCGTGTGCCTACAAGCGGTCGAAGCAAGCGGCGGCCTTCGGGTCGTTGTCTTGTGACGGCGTGCCTTTTGCATTATGACGCAGCGAGTTACTGGTCACGCGCAGCTTAAGGCCCTCAGGGCCGGAGGCAGAGCGAAAGCGAGTCTGAATAGGGCGACGAGGTGCGTGGCCGTAGACCCGAAGCCGTGGCGATCTACCCAGGAGCAGGTTGAAGCCGCCGTAACAGGCGGTGGAGGACCGAACCGTTGTGGGTTGAAAACCGCTCGGATGACTTCTGGGTAGGGGTGAAAGGCCAATCAAGCTCGGAGATAGCTGGTTCTCCCCGAAACATATTTAGGTATGGCCTCGGGAAATGAGTCCGCAGGAGGTAGAGCACTGGATGGGTCCGGGAGCCGAATAGGCTCACCTCCCCCAACCAAACTCCGAATTCCTGTGTGATGCTGCCCGGGAG
>DASZNX010000349.1:0-19480 GCA_035551075.1 Gemmatimonadales bacterium
GCACGGCGCCGCCGCGGGACGGTTGCGCTACTGCTTTGCCCCGCGCTTCGCCCCGAGCTGCACGGGTCCGCTGCTGCGGGCGGTCAGCGACCTGGCGGAAAAGACCGGCGCCGTCGTTCATACGCACGCCGCGGAAACGCCCGTCGAGCTGGAGCTCGTGAAACGGGACACGGGTCACGATGAACTTGCCTACCTCGACTCGGTCGGGATTTCCGGGCCACGCGCGGCGCTGGCGCATTGCGTGTGGGTCGACAAGGATGCCATCGCCCGCCTCGCGCGACAGGCCACCAATGTCGTGCACTGTCCCAGCTCCAATTTGAAGCTGGGCAGCGGCGTCGCGCCGATACCGGAAATGCTCGCGGCGGGATGTTCGGTGGGGATTGGCGCGGATGGCGCGCCGTGCAACAATCGCCTGGATGCATTCGAGGAGATGCGGCTGGCCGCGCTGATCCAGAAGCCGCGTCTCGGTCCGGATGCCCTTCCCGCCGCCCAGGTGCTCGAGCTGGCGACGCTGGGTGGAGCGCGGGCACTGGGCCTCGAGGCCGAGATCGGCTCCATCGAGGTGGGGAAGCGCGCGGATCTTGTCGCGCTCGATCTCGCGGGTCCTCACGCGCAACCTGACGATGCGGATTTGGTCTCGCGGATCGTCTATAGCGCGCGTGCCGCCGATGTGCGACATGTGGTGGTGGATGGACGGGTCGTCGTGCGAGACGGCGAGCTGAAGACCGCAGACTTGGCCGAGGTCCGCAAGCACGCCAACGTACAAGCGCGGCTAATTGCTGCGAAAGCGTTGAATCGTTCTCGCTAAAGCAGCGGCAGCCTCCGACAGCTGTTGTGATGTCGTCGTGAGCTCGCCCAGTGAAGCGATTTGCTGCGCGGTGGCGGCCGACGTTTGCCGTGCCCCGGTCGCCGCGCCGTCGGCGATCGCGGCCACTTCCTCCATCCGGTGCAGCACTTCCTTCATGCTTTTCGTCTGATTTTCCGTCGCCGCCGCGAACGTGGTGGCGAACTGCACCGTGGTGTTCAGATCGGAGAAAATGGCGTCCAGCGCTCCCTGCACGGTCGTCGCGACGCTGCCGACGCCCTGAGCCGCCTCGCGGCCCTGCCGCATCGCATCCACCACGCGGGCGATCTGTTCTTGCGTCGCGCGCACCCGGCTCCGCACCTCCTCGGCGGAGCGCGCGCTCTGCTCCGCGAGCTTCCGCACCTCGCCGGCGACCACGCGAAAGCCGAGGCCGTGCTGGCCCGCGCGCGCCGCTTCGATCGCTGCGTTCAACGCGAGCAGATCCGTCTGACTCGCGATCCGCGTGATCCCGTCGACCAGCTTGCCGATTTCGCGCGACTCGCGGTCGAGCTCGGCAGCGAGCTCCGAGGCGTGGTCCATGTGCAGCAACATGTTCATGAGCAGCGTGCTGGACTTTGCGACTTCCTCTCCACGCTTGTGCGCCTGTTGCGCGATTTCGGTGATGCGTCGCTCTGCTTCCTGGGCGCGATTATGCAGCGTGCTCGCCAGTCCCGATGCGGTCGCTGAATCCTCGCGCCCGTAGCCGATCAGCTGGCGTTGGCGGTCGGTGCCTTCGGAGAGCTGGACCGTCGTAGCCGCGATCGCCTGCGACGAGGCCTGGAGATCGCGCGCGGCGGCCGCCAGCTCGGCGGCCATCGCCGCGAGGGCGCGGCCCTGCTGGCTGATCTCCCGGATGATATCGGCAATCGCGTCCGTAGTGCGATTCACGCTGACACCCAGGTAGCCGAGCTCGTCGGTGGCGCTCTCGCCGTCCAGCCGGCGCGTGAGATCGCCGCGCTCGATTTCCCCCAGCACCGCACGGACGACGCGCAGCCGCTCGACGAACTGCAGAAGCATCGGGACGAGCGCGACGGAGACGAACACGAGGACGAGGGCTTCGAGGAGGAACGCGGGCCACGGCCAGCCGTTTCGGGTCATCTGTGCCGCGGCCGTCACGAGCGCGAAGGCGGCGAGATTCGTGATCAGTGCCGTCCACGCCGCACGTCGCTCGAGGTACAACGCGGCTTGCACGGGAGCGATGAGATACGCCCCGTACAGCACGTGCCCACTCGATCCCAGCGCGAAGAGCACGGCTGAGATCAGCAGGCTGCCCACGATGAGGTTGAGCTGGAGAAACCAGGACTGGAACGGTGCTGTCCGCACGAGCCAGCGCACGCCGGCATTGGTCGCTGCGAAGACGGCGGCGAAGGCAAGGATGAACCATGGGGATATCTGAACCAGGTCCGCCAGCCTTACGGCGGCCAGTAGCGCGGTGGCAAGTCCCAGCAGAGTCCAGCGTGTGCGCGTGGTGTCGAGCAGGTACTGGCGTTGTTTGGCGAGTCGCTCCTCACGGAGCTGATCGTCGAGTGTGATCACAGACGGAACAGATAACTGCCCTTCAGGAAAAATCCGTCGCTGGTGCGGGTGAGCCGACCCGAGTTGAATGACTCCGGCTCGGTGAGCGACGCGCCGTAACCCACGAACAGCACAGTCCCGGGAATCGGACGATAGGAGAACAGGAAGTCATTGCGAAACTCTCGTTGCGTGGCTCCGGTCTGCGGAACGCCGTTGACGACGAGCGGATATCCGTAACGCGGATCGCGCAGCGAGTCGACTTTCTGCATGGTGTACTGGCCCACGTAGCGGAAGAAGATATCGCGCCGCAGTTGATACTCCAGCTTGAGACGCGGGATGTCGGCGGTGGAGAACCAGCTGCCGTCGACGGCGCGATGGAGCGTCTGATGCGTCCATTGGGCATCGACGCGCACGGATGGTGTAGGCTTCCAGGTCGCGCCGAGGAACGCGTTCAAGCCGCGCGACTCGGCGGCCTCGGCGAAGATCACTCCCATGCCGCCGCCCGCAGTGCCCGTTACGGTGAGCGCGCGGCTCGGCGTGTTGAAGCCGACGTTGCCGCCCCATAACCCGTAGAGTCCGCCTGGGATGAGAAACGGGATCAAAGTTCCGGCCGAGTCGACCTGATAAGTCTGGTAGTCCCCCTGTTCGAAGCGTTGGTGCGCGACCTGCACGTTGGCGTTCAATCCCCATCCGCCACGCAGCGTAAAGAGCCACTGGTCGTTCACGTTGCCCTCGAGCGTGCTGCCCAACTTGAAGAAATCGTCATAACGCCAGACCGGCGAGATCAGGAAGAAGGTGGTGGCGTTTTCGAGCAAAGCGCCGGGTTTTCCATACCACGTGAAGCGATTGGCCAGTCGCCCCTGGACGATGTTGACGCGATTGACGAAACCGTTCTGGGCTTCAAAGTCCGGGCTAATGCCCACGAGCTCCGCATGATTGCCGTACGAGTATCCAGTGCGGTCGAATAATGTCGCATCCCACAATACGCCACTGCGCACGCCCGTTCCGTGGTTGGTCCATGAGCCCACGATCTGCGCCGTAGAAAACCAGATCTTCTTCCAGATGACACGCGCATCCGTGCCCAGCACATGATTCCACAATCCCTCGCCGAAGCGATTGGTGTAGACCATACCGACTGTCGAGCTGGCGCCGAGATCTCGTCGCAGCCGCAGCATGTTCACAATGGGACGCGCGAATGGATCGAAGCTACTCGTGTTGTCATCCTTGGCGCCGATGTATGCAATGGCAGTTCCGCCCACTTTGCCGATGAGTTTGGCTCCTCCGTCGGGATTCTTGATCGTCCTCGTATAAATGAGGGAGTTTGGCGTGTCGAACTGTTCGAGTCCCTCGAGGAAGAAGGGCCGCTTTTCGGGATAGAACAGCGCGAAGCGCTGATTCACGGTTACCTGGCCGACGTCAGCTTCTACCTGGGAGAAGTCGGGGTTGATCGTGCCGGCGGCAGTGAGGTTTTGCGTGATCCCCCACCGCACGTTCATGCCGAGCTGCGGATCGACCGGTTCATAGCGGTACCCCGTGATGGGGTCGGCCACCCCGTCCACCCGCGCCGTAAACTCAGGCGTTACGTCCATCACCAGACCGCGCTTCAATCCGGACAATGCCTTGAGCGACCCCGATTGGATCAGAAAACTGGCGCTCGCGCGCACCACCGGCGTCCACGTGTCTTCATAACCGGTATGCTGAGTTGTGCGAATGATCTGAAGGCCCCAATCCTGCGTCTCCCCGCTCTGGTAGCGCAGGCTTTTGAAGGGAATGCGCACTTCGACTTCGAAGCCCCACGGCGTTACATGGCCGCGCGACTCATAGACGTAGTCCGGGTTCAGGTCCACGACGCCATCGAACCGGAAGCCCGCATTCTGGCCGCCGGCGGCGCCGGCGAGACCTTCGCTGCGCACGCCGTCCTGCTGCACACCGAGCGGATTGACCGCAAAGAGCAGCGCGCGCCGGCGATCGTTGAACGTGTCGAGCAGGATCTCGATTTTGTCGTCGGCGTCGATGTTGTCGCGGTCCGCCAGCGTCGCGCGGACCACGTCGCCGTGCGCTTCGTACGCGCGGATGCCGAAGTAGATCGCCTCGGGCGCGTAGAACACGAGGACCTCGGTCGAATCGGCCGCCGGCCTCGAGTCGACCGGACGATATTGCGTGAAGCCGGTGAGCAGCGCCGCCTGATGCCACACGGCCTCGTCGAGCGTGCCGTCGATCGTGACCGCGGGCGCATCGATCCGGGGCAGGTGGACGTCGATTTGCCGGAGCCGACCATCGTACACGGCCTGGGGATCGCCTGCGGACTGCATGAGGACGAGAAAGACGGCGAGCATGAGGGAAAGCTAATTGCGGATTGTCGATTGCGGATTGCGGATTATTTGAATGACGCTTCGGACTCCAGCGATGGATCGTCAGCTCGCTAAGCGAATCCGCAATCCGCAATCAGCAATCTACTCGTAACGCAGCGCGACGATCGGATCCAGGGAGGCCGCTCTCCGCGCCGGCCAGATGCCGAAGAACAATCCGACGAGCGCGCTGAAGAAAAACGCCACCAGAATAGCGAACAGATTGATGGAGGTGTTCCAGTGCGCGATCTTCGACAGTGCCACCGCGCCGAGCGAGCCGAAGAGGATCCCGATGCTACCACCGAGCAAGCACAGCACGAGTGCTTCGACGAGGAACTGAAACAGGATGTTGAAGCGCGTCGCGCCCAGCGCCTTCCGGACGCCGATCTCGCGCGTCCGTTCCGTGACCGACACCAACATGATGTTCATGATGCCGATGCCGCCGACGAGCAAGCTTACGGCCGCGATTCCGGCGAGCAGATACTTGAAAGTCTCGGTGGTCTGCTGGAACGTGGCGAGAATGTCGGATTGATTCCGAATCTGAAAATCGTTCTCGCCGCCGGGCCGGATCTTGTGCTCGCGTCTCAAGACGCGCTCGATTTCGATCATCGTGAGCGGAATCTGATTCACGCTCGCGGCATCCACGGTGATTGTCCGCAGCCGATCGGTACCCATGATTCGATATCGGGCAGTCTGCAGCGGGATCAGCACCTGCTCGTCGGGATTGCCGAACCCCATGGCAGAGCCCTTCGACGACAGCACGCCGATGATTTCGAACGGGATGCCGCGGATCTGGATCTCCTGTCCGACCATGGCCGTGGGATTCGCATTGAACATGTCCGGGATTGCGGAACCGAGCACGGCGACCCGGCGACGCCCTTCATCTTCGCCCGCCGTGAACATCCGACCCGCCGTGAATGTGTAGTTCTTCACTGCGGGATAGTTGGGCGTGGTTCCCACGATGTTCACATTGGCGTTCTGTGAGGAACGCTTGATCTGGAGGTTACGCGTCAGCTCGGGCACGATCGCTTTCACGTAGCGCGCGTGGGCGGCCAACGAGTCGGCGTCGTCGACCGTCAGGCTCACCCGCGAACCGAAGTCAATCATGATACCGCCGCGAAACGCCTGCCCCGGATACAGCGACAGCAACGTGGGTCCGAGCGCTTGGATGCGCTCTTGCACCGCCTTCTGGGCACCGCTTCCCAGCGCCACCATCGTGATGACCGCGCCCACGCCGATGATGATTCCCAGCGCCGTCAAGAACGACCGAAGCTTGTTGGCTCGAATTGCCTGAAGCGCGACCTGGAAAATCTCGTCGAGCAGCATCGTTACGGTCTCGCTGGTGCGGCCGCCGGAGGACGCGGCTGCGTCTGCTGTTGCTGTTGCACGCCGGGTAGGCCGCCGAAGTTGCGCATCCGCTGCTGCATGTCACGCTGCGCGTTGACGAGAGAAGCGCTGGGGAGCACGAGCACCGTGTCCTTCTCAGTCAGACCGCTCACCACCTCGATGTAGTCCTGGTCCGTGAGGCCCGTGCGGATCTGCACCGGGGTCGGTTTGCCGTTGCTGAGTGTGAACACGATGGAGCTGGAGACCTCTCCCCCCCGTCGCATTCCACCCCCACCCCCACCCCCACCCCCTCCACCTCCAGCTCCCATGCGCTGGAACTGGGCGCGCACGGCACTCAGCGCCGCCTGCTCGGCAGGCGTCAGCTCCTGGCCGGACATGCGCTTTTGGAAGGCCGCCCGCACCTGGGCCTCGGTCACGCCCGGCGGAAGCGAAATCGTGCGGCCGTCGGGCGTCGTCATCGTGTTGCCGCCGCCGGCAGCGGAAGAATCGCGCTTCCCGGTCGAATCGGGACGTGCGGATGCGCCGCCCAGCGAAGCGCTGTCGCGACTCGCCGGCGCCTGCTGCCGCTGCGCGAGCTGCTGCTGCACCGCGTCCGGATCGAGCCCGAGCACCTGCGCTGCCGATGCCACGTCGCGCGGCGTCCGCAGCGCCGCGTTGGGAATGGCGAGGACGTTCTGGCGCTGGCCCACATGGATCTCGACTTCCGTGTTCATTCCCGGCTTGAGCAGGTGACCAGGATTGGGAATCCGGATCAGCACATTGAACATCGTCACGTTCTGCTGCACCGTCGCCTGCGGCTCGACTTTCAGCACCGTGCCGTCGAATGGCCGGTTGGGATAGGCATCCACGGTGATGGTGGTCAGCAGGCCCGGCTGCACTTTCCCGATGTCGGTCTCGTCCACGAGCGCGCGGATCTGCACGGTATCGAGATTGGCCATCTTGAACAGCACGGTTCCGCCGCCGACGTCCGTCGTGGGCGAGGAGATCACCGTGCCGAGCTCCACGTTCTTGGCGATGATCGTCCCGGCGAGCGGCGCGCGCAGCTTGGTGTCGGTCATGCGATCGTTTGCATTCTCGAGATCCGACCGCGCCTTGATCACTCCCGCGTTCGCGTTGGCATAGTCCAGTTTCGCCTGATCGTATTCGGTCTGCGTGATCGCCTGCGCTTTGAACAGCGTGTCGGAGCGGGCGAGATTCGTTTTGGCGTTGCTGAGCTGCGCCTGCGCGACCTGCAGGTTGGCCTGCGCCTGTGCGAGATTGTTGCGCGGAATGCGGGGGTCGATCGACGCGAGCAACTGATTCTCCTTCACATCATCGCCCGTCTGCACGTTCATGCCGATGATTTCGCCCGACGCCTTCGATTTCACGTCGACCGTGAGCACCGGCTCGATCGCGCCGGATGCGGAGGCCGAGACGACGATGTTGCGCCGCTCGACCGGCACCGCTTCGTACGCGATCGGTGCCTGCTTCTTGCTGCAGCCGATCGCGCCGAGCAGCAGCGCGCTCACTACCAGTTGTTTGTTCACTGCCCTTCCGTCCTTTCATCCCGCGCGATCTTGCCGTCGAGGAGATGAATCTGGCGGCGCGCGTGCGCCGCGATGTCGTGTTCGTGCGTCACCAGCACGATGGTCTGGCCCGCATCGTGGAGCTCCTGAAACAGCGCCATGATCTCGTTGCCGGTCGCCGAGTCGAGGTTTCCGGTGGGCTCGTCGGCGAGCAGGATGCTGGGCTCGTTGACCAGCGCGCGCGCGATCGCGACGCGCTGGCGCTGTCCGCCCGACAGCTCGTTCGGCCGGTGATCCATACGGTCGCCCAGCCCGACCTGCTGCAGCGATTTGGCGGCGCGGTCGCGCCGGTCCCTGGCCGAGATCCCCGCATAGATCAGCGGCAACTCGACGTTGTGCAGCGCGTCGGCGCGCGGCAGGAGGTTGAACGTCTGGAAAACGAACCCGATCTCCTTGTTGCGGATGCGGGCCAGCTCGTCGTCGCTCAGATCGCTCACCTTCTGGCCGTTGAGCCAGTACTCGCCGTTGGTTGGCGTGTCCAGGCAGCCAATCAGATTCATCAAGGTCGACTTCCCGGATCCTGATGGACCCATGACCGCCACGAACTCGTTCTTCTTGATCTGAATGTCCACGCCGCGGAGCGCATGCACGACTTCCGCGCCCATCTGGTATTCGCGCGTGAGGTGGTGCGTGAGGATCACGATGTCGGGCGTCGGGATGTCGCCCGTGCGGAACGTCATCGCTTGCGCCGTCGTCACAGCGTCCGCCCCACCGTCGCCTCGAGCTGCGAGCGCGCGATCAGGTAGTTGAAGCGGGTCTGCACGCGATTGACTTCCGCCTGCGTTAGTGCCGCCTGGGAGGTCAGCAGGTCGAGAATGGTGGCGGCTCCGACACGGTAGCGCTCGTTTTGCACGCGCAGATCCTCCTGCGCCGCCGCCAGGTTCGCGTCGGCGATGGTGATTTGCTCGAATGCCGTCTGCAGCACGGCTAGCTGCTGCGTGAGCTGCGCGTTGGCCTGGCGCCTCGTGTCGGCGGCACGCGCCTCGGCAATGTCACGATTGACCGACGCGGTCACCTGGTTCTGCTCGCGCACGAAACCGTTGAGGATCGGCCAGTTGAGCGCGAAGCGCCACTGGAACGTCTCGGGGTAGTTGCCGAAGAACGGAAAGTTTGGCGAGCCGTTCAACGTCTCCGTGCCCTGACGATTGTTGCTGTAGCTCACGGTGACCGTCGGCCAGTACTGCGAGCGCGCGCTCCAGATCTGCGCGCGCGCGGCGCTGGCCTGGGCCTCCGCTTGCTCTACCGCCGGGAAGTCCGAGATCGTCAGACGCCGCAGCTCTGCCGTGTCGGGCATCGCGGGCAGCGTCGTGTCGGGGACGGCGCGCACCAGCCCGTCCACACCCACCTGCCGGCCGAGGTTCGCCTGCGCCGTCGCCAGATTCGCCTGCGCGGTGAGCAGGTCGATGCGCGCGTTGCCGTATTCGACGGTGGACCGGAGCGAGTCGGAGCGGGTGGCTGAGCCGGCGTGCAACTTCTCGATGGAGATCTGGAGCTGCTGTTGCGCACGCGCGACCTGCGCCTCGGCGACGCGGACCAGCGCTTCAGTCGCGATGGCGTTGTAGAAGAGCTGCTTGGTCTGGAGCGTGACCTGGAAACGTTGATTCACGATCCCGGCGTCAGCCGCCGCACCGGTCGCCGATGAAGCCTTGAGGTTCGCGAAACGCCGGAACCCGTCGAACAGATCGAGACTGGCGTTGAAACTGCCCGTATAGGAGTACTCGGCGGGCACGGGGCGTCCCGTGGTCTGGTCGATGCGGCCGATGTTGGCCCGCGCCGCGGACGAACCGAGCGAGACTGTGGGAATGAACGCGCCGAAGGCCGAGCGCTTCGCGGCGCCGGCATTGCGCTCGTCGCCGTGGGCCTGGATCATCGCGGGCTGGACGCCCAGCGCCCGTTGAATCGCTTCGTTCAGCGTGACTTCGTACTGCCGCGGCGTCGCGGGCGGCTGCGGCTGTTGCGCAACGCCGGCCGTGGCGCCCAGGAGCGCGAGCATGCCTCCGCCCAATCCCAAGACTGCGCGCATCAGTTCCGCCCCCCCCGCTCCTTGGTGGAGTCTTCCCGCTCTTTACGGTGATGCTCAGCCTCATCGATGAGTTGCTGGTGCCGGGCACGCTGCTCGGGCGTGAGCTGGGCGTCGATCTCCGCCCGGATTCGGGCTTTGATCGAGTCGAAACGCGGCCGAACCCGTGCCCACAGCGAGTCTGTTTCGGGCCGGTGGCGCGCGAAGATTGCGCGGACCGAGTCCCGCTGAGCGTCGGAGAGCTTCAGTTCACGGCTGAGAAACGTGACCATCGCGTCCGGACCACGGCGGCCGTGCGCATCTCTGCCTTCGTGGTCGGCGGCCTCGTGGCCACCCCATCCTGCCAGGCCGCCCGCGACGAACACGGCGGCCAAAAGTCCTACCGCGGCGAGCTTCGATTTATTCAGCATGCTACCTCTTTCCTTCTTATCGGGGTTCGACGAGTGACGCAAACACAACGCTCGGATCCGGCGGGTCGGGCGCCGTCACGAGTGCCGCCAGGCCAGGTCCTTCGGCCGGCGCCATCGCGGTTTCAATCGACGCCGTGTCGCCGCTGGTGAACACCAGGCGGCCAACCAGAAAGCCGGCGACCAGCGCGGCGATCGCCGCGGCGATGCCGGGGCGGAACCATGAGGCGAGCACTTCCCATGTAGGGACGGTCGCCTCGTCGAGTGCGCGATCGTATTGCGCCATTACGCGCGCAACGAACGCGCTGTGACCGGGGGACGACGAGTCGAGCGCCGCGCGGAGCGCCGCTCCGAGCTCCGGGTCCGGGCGCTGGTCGAACGATTCGAAGTCTTTCATTTCGCCTGCTCCTTCCAGTCTTCGAGCAGCGCGCGCAGACGGCGGCGCCCGTGAAATACTTCCGATCGAACCGTGCCTTCCGGAATCCGCAGGATTCCAGCGATTTCGGCGTGCGAATACCCTTCGACATCGAACAACACCACCGCGGTCCGCCTGCGCTCCGGCAATTCCGCGAGCGCGGCACGCAACCGGTCGCCCAGCTCGCTCCGCACCACGACCGCATCGGGTCTCGGCCCGCCCCCCACCAGCGACGGATCGAGCGGCTCCGCGCGCCGCACATTGCGGCGTCGCCGCCGATCGGTCGCGGCGTTGGCGACGATCCGCATCAACCATGGACCAAACGGCCGCCGGGAGTCGTATTGCGCGAGCTTCACGAGGGCTGAGAGGAACCCGTCCTGCGCCGCGTCGTCCGCGTCATCGGGATCGCCCAACACCGCTCGCGCGACCCGTCGCGCCTGTGCCGCGTACCGCTCCACGAGAACGCCAAACGCGGCGCGATCGCCCGCTAGCGTCCGGGCGACGAGAGCCGGTTCGTCTCCTGTTCCAATACGCGCTGCTCCCGCCGGAGGTTGGGGTGGGCCAGGCGGAGAGGGGGGGGCGGGTGGGGCCGATGGGGAAGACGGAGGTTTCACTTCAGGGGACATCGCTTTCGCGGCGGCGGCGGCGCCGAGCAACCGCGTAGCCGGCCAACGTAAAGGAAGTCGCCAGCGCCCCAATCGCGAGCACTGCACTCGTGACGAGCGGGAAAAGAATTAATGCGACGCCGATAATGGCAAACGTGACCGCGGCGGCGCCGGCCAGCATCCGTCGTGCGCCGCCTGCTGCCTGCATGATCGCCATCGCCGCCGCCGCCTGCCGTTCGCGCAACGAACGCCGGTGTTGCGGCGGGAGCGGTTGCGGCGCGGGTGCCGGCACCATGCCGTGTAACGGCTGGATGGCGGCCGCATCGACGAGTTTCGGCGGAAGTGACGGCAGACGACGCCGTGCCATGAGTACAATCTCGCGGCTTTGCGCCATGTCGTGCAGAAACTGCGTGGCGAGCGTGGCCGTCAGGCCGCCCCCGTCCTGCTCGGCGAGGAGATCGAGCTCGTAATTGCCGAGCAGGCTCGAAACGTTGAGGTTGCTCGATCCCACGCGCGCCCAGTCGTGATCGGCTACCAGCGTTTTCGCGTGTAACATCGGTCCGCGGTATTCGAAAATCCGCGCGCCGGCGTCGAGCAGCTCGCGATAACCGGTGCGCGTGAAGATGCGCACAATCGGAACGTCACTCGTCCCGGGCAGCATGAGACGCACATCTACCCCGCTGCGTGCCGCATCGACGAAGCTCGCGTAGAGCGACGGTGGGGCGACGAGGTACGCATCGGTGATCCACAACCGCTCGGTAACGGCGGCGGCCAGTAGTTGCACCGCGCGGTAGATGCGTGACTGCCCGGGAAATCCTTCGATCACCCGTACCGCGGAGGGCCCGCACTCTTCCGCTGCCGGCGGGGCGGCCTCCTCGTCCGGCAGGGGCGTGCCCGCGCGCGCCCACATGCGACTGAACGCGCCCTCGAGCGCCGCGACCGCGGGTCCGCACACGACCACCATCGTGTCGCGCCAGCACTCACGCCGGCTTACCGGATCGCCGGCCCATTCGTCGCCGATGCACAGGCCGCCGGTCATCGCCTTGGCGCCGTCCACGACCAGCAGCTTACGGTGATCGCGGCTGAACGCATCGATCGGTCCGCTGGTCCAAATTGGTCGGAACGGCCGGACGTCGACGCCGTAGCTCTTCAGCTCGCGCCAGAACGCGCTGCTGGTGCTGCGACAGCCGAAGGCATCGTACAGCACGCGCACGCTCACGCCCGCCCGCGCGCGCTCGGCCCACGCCGTCGCGAACCGGCAGCCGGTGTTGTCGTCGTGGATGATGTAATTCTCGAAATGGATCCAGCGCTGCGCGCCGTGGATCATCTCGAGCATCGCGTCGAGCGCATCACTCGACACGGCGACATGCCGCAGGATGTTGCCGGGAATCGGTCGCGCCCCCGTGGCGCGATCGATCGCGCGCGAAAGCGGATGCGTGGAGAGCGTTGGTGTGGTCACCCTCCGAGGCCCAACGATGGCTCCACGGTACGGAGCGCCTGAATGCAAAATGCGATGTGCTCATCCAACGGCACGCCGAGCTCCTCGGCCCCCTGCCGCACCTCGTCGCGGTTTACGCCGCGGGCGAACGCCTTGTCTTTCAGCTTTTTCTTGACCGATGACACCTCGAGATCAGCGAAGCTCCGCGATGGCCGTACCAGGGCGCACGCGACCAAAAACCCACAGAGCTCGTCCACCGCGAAGAGGGCCTTGGCCATCGGCGTGTCGCGCGGCACGCCCGAATACGACGCGTGACCGAGGACGGCGCGCAACAGCGGCTCGGCGACGCCCCTCGAGCGCAGCACATTGACGCCCCATGCCGGATGGCCCTCGGTCGGCGAGTGCTCCTGATTGGGAAACCGCTCGTAGTCGAAGTCGTGCAGTAACCCCACGAGGCCCCACGTCTCGGGATCTGCGCCGAATTTGGCGGCGTAGGCGCGCATGGCGGCCTCGACCGCCAGCATGTGTTGCCGCAGCGAGGCCGACTGCGTGTGTTCCTGCATGAGCGCCAATGCGTCGTCACGATTCATGTGATCCGATATCCACGTTCCAACGTTCCGCCCAGAGTGCCAGCATCAGCTGCGGCCACAGCCGCCGCGCGTGATTGCGGCGCAGGGCGCGATGTTCAGCCAGGAGCGGGGTGTCGAGCAGACGATCCGCCAACGCAGCGAGGCCGGTATTGAGCCAGCGCGCGACCGGCACCGAAAGGCCGCGTTTCTGGCGATCGATCACACGGTCCGGGACGAGTCCGCGCGCCGCTTCCTTTAATATCGCCTTGGTCGTGATGCCATGCACCTTGAACCGGGAGGCGACCGGAAGGACCAGCTCCATAACCTCGCGATCGAGATATGGCGCGCGGGCTTCCACGGACGCGAGCATGGTGGCGCGATCGACTTTGACGAGCAGATCGTCCGGCAGGTACGTGAGAAAGTCGAACCACAGGACGCAACTCAGCGGGTCATCCTGCGGAAAGTCGTGGAGTTTGGCGGCAAGCTCGGCAATGACGCCGTCCTCGATCGTCAGCGCGCCGAGCCACGTCAGGTGGCGCTCGAGCCAGGGCAGCTCGGCAGCGGCGAGGAACTGCTTGAGCATGAATTCGAGCGTCATTTTCCCGGTCGACGTCGGCCAGCGATCGACGCCCCAGCGCACCAGGCGACGGAGGATTTTCCCGCCGGGCATTCGTTGCCAGCGATCGGCGAACTTGTGTCCCAGGTACGTCGGATAACCGCCGAACAGCTCGTCCGCGCCTTCGCCCGAGAGAATGACCTTCACCTGCTCACGGGCCGCGTCGGCCAGCAGCCACGTGGGGAGCACCGCGGGATCGCCGAGCGGTTCCGCGAGCGAGCGCGATACCACCTCGAGCGCGCGGCCGAGCGATTCGTCGTCCGCGGTGACGACATGGTGGACCGTCGCGATGTCGTGAGTGACGGCTTCCGCGTAATCACTCTCGTCGTATCCCGGCTCGGTGAATCGCACGGCATAGGTGTGAATGCGTTCGCCGGGCATCGCGCGCGCCGCCGCCGCAACGAGGAGCGAGGAGTCCAAACCGCCGCTCGTAAAGACGCCGAGGGGGACATCGGACATGAGCTCGCGCTGCACCGCCCGCAGCAGCGTGTCGCGCAAATCGGCGCTACTGCCCGCGGTGAGCCGGGCGGGTTGCTGGGCCGCCTCGGCCGCACTCCAGTACGAGCGGATCTCTATGCGACCGGCTTCTGCAACGAGCAGGGAAGCAGGCGGCAGTTTGTGTATGCCGTCGAACATCGTGTACGGCGCAGGCACGTAGCCGAGCGCGTGATACAATGAGAGAACCTTGCGATTCACCCGCCGCGGCTGGTCGGGGAATTCGAGCAGCGCCTGAATTTCTGACGCGAACCGCAGCTCGCCGCCGACGTCCGCCCAGAACAGCGGTTTCTCGCCGGCGCGATCGCGCGCCAGCAGCAACCGGTTCCGACGATCGTCCCAGACCGCGAGGCCGAACATGCCCTCGAGCCGGGCGATGGCGCCCGCGCCATAGCGCTCGTAGAAGGGAACTATCGTTTCAATGTCGCCCCGAGAGCGAAATGGGTAATTCCACCCCGGCCCGGAGGCTTCGCGTCGCAGGTCGTTCGCGTTATAGATCTCGCCGTTGCACACCATCCAGATCTTTCCGTCGGGACTCTTGAATGGCTGATCGCCGGTCGTGAGATCCATGATCGCGAGGCGTCGCGCGCCGATGCGCGCGCGTTCGTGCCCGACGATGCATTGACCGTCGGGACCGCGATGCTGCAGGGCGATCGCCATGCGCTCGAGGCAGTCCGGATGGCGCAGCGCAGCGCCGTGTTTCGCTATCGCGCCGAAGATGCCGCACATGGTCCGTAGGCCGCGTAATGCCCTTCGACGGCGAGCAGCGGTAGATGGGGCTCGAGAGCCGCGCGGATGTGCGCATCATCCGCGCGCGTCACGAACACGGTTGGTCGCGGACAGCGCGCCAGTCGCTCGAGCCAAGCGTCCGGCGGCTCGAGCGGCGATCCGGGAAACACGAGAAACAGGGCGTAATGGTCGACGATGTAGTTGCTGGTAAGCTCGCGACCGTTTGTCGTCGAGAGCCGGACCCCGCGCTGCAAGTAGAACGGCAGCGACGGGGGAAATGCGGCGACCGCCATGACCTCGGTCGCCCCTCCGCGGGTGTTCTGAATGACGCGGGCGAGCGTTGCTGCTGAACGGTCCTCCCCAACAGCAGCGAGCAGGCGCGTGGAAAAAAAGGGAATCGCCATTACGACCAGCGCATAGCCGATCACGCCGAGCGCGGGCTGAAGCCGCCCGGCGCGGCCCGCATGCCACACCAGCGCGGCCGAGACGAGGAGAGCAATTCCCAACGCCAGCGCGGTGCCCGGGATCGCGCCGCGCTCCGCGGGCGTCAGGCTGATGGGCGCGGGGAGCCACAGCGTCAGCGACGCAAGCGCCAATCCCAGAATCACCGCGATCGCAGTATACATCCGGCGTCCCTCCCCAATCCCGCCCCCCAACTCACCCGCTGGACGCGTGATCAGCCGGCCGGCGGCGAGCGCGAAGGCCGGCATCAGCGGCAGCACATATTGAGGCAGCTTCGATTGGTTGAGGGTGAAGAAGAGCAGCGGGCCGAGCACCCAACACGCGAGCAGAATCGTGTCTTGCGCGTAGGGATTCACCCGACGGCCCAGCCAGGCCCAATGCCAATTCTTCCAGCGCGCCAAGGCCGGCACGATCCAGGGAAACGCGGCGACAGGGATGATCGGCAGGTAGTACCAGACCGGCGCGGTGCGGTGAAAGCGTGTCGTGGTCACGCGCTCGAATGTCTCGCGGACGAACACGTAATGCGGGAAATCAGGCACGCGATGCGACACGGCAAGAAACCAGGGGAGCGCGACGATCGCAAAGACTCCGATGCCGGCGAGAGGAAACAGCCGGCGAACCGGCCTGCCGGTCGCGAGCGCGTAGGGGATCAGCGTTACCAGCGGGATCAGGAGCGCTACCGGGCCTTTCGTCAGCGCGCCCAGCCCCATCGCGGCCCACGCGGGAATCGGTCGCTCCTCCCAGAACGCGAGGATGGCGACGGTGGTGAAGCATGCGAGCGCGCTGTCGAAGATCGTCGTGCGTGCGTACGCGAGGACCAGCGGCATGGTGGCGAGCGCAAGACCGGCGAGCCAACCGGTGTCCTTTCCCCAGCGGCGATGTCCGAATCGCACGATCACGAGGATCGTCGCGATCGTGAAAAGAAAAGCGGGCAGACGCGCCGCGGTCTCCGTGGGTCCCAGGATCTCCATCACCGCGGCCGCGGCCGCGAAATAGACGACGGGCTTGTCGAGATACGGCAGGTCATCGAAATGCGGCAGCAGGTAGTCGTTCGTCTGCGCCATCTCACGCGCGACTTCCGCGTTGCGACCTTCGTCCGGGTCGAAGAGCGGGTAACCGCCGAGATCGAATGCGAGAGCAAGCAGGGCGGCGAGCAGCAGCAACGGCAGCCGCACGTACGCGCCGAGCGGCTGGACGTTAGGTCCCAGGAGTGTGCGGCGTGGGCGGAGAAGGTGGCTGCGGTGGCGTCGACGCGGGCATGGGCGGCATCTGCGAGACCGTGATCGGCACCGTCGCTTTCCGCTCGCCGTCCACCGTGATCTCGAACCGATATTGGCCGGCGTGGGGGAAGGGCACATCGAACACCAGCACGGCCGCGGCCTCGATTTCTGTTACTCCCGCCGGAGGCTCGGCGAAGTTCACGGTGCCGGAGCCTCCCAGCAGCTCCGCGTCCTCTTCATCCATCAACTTGATCTGAACCTGGTGCTCTCCGACTTCCGTCCGTTTGCCCTTCAGGCGCAGCACCAGATGGAGCCGCGGGTGCATCGCGGGAAACTGCGGAACCCAGATGTGCTGAAAGATGCCGAGCACCGACATCTTGCCCGACTGATCGACCAGCGCATAGTCGGCGACCACCGCGAAATCGAGATGCACCTTACTTCTTCGCCACCGGAACAGAGACTTTCGTTTTGTCCCACAGGATGGTCAGCGTCGTACTCGGCGCATTTGCGGGACTGGGCTCGAAGCCGATAAACAGTTGCTCCACGGGAGCCGCGAGAGTCTCAACCCGTGCATCGACGCGGGCGAGATCCTGCTCCTGATGGTATTCGGTTCCCCACTGCCCGGTCTGCTTGTTGATGATCAGCTTCCAGCCGGTCGGCGACGGGAGAGTCCAGAGCGTGTACTTCCCCGCTGGAACGTTCGCTCCGCCGATGACCAGGTCGACGGGCGTATTGAATTGCGTCGCGGCGTTCGCGCCGGTGCGCCAGACTGTGTTCCATGGGACCACATCCCCGAAAATCACACGGCCCCGCTTCATCGGGCGCCCATAGTCAACCCACAAATCGGCGCCGGCAAGCGTGGTTCGCGCGGTGTCACGAGGTGAGAGCAGGCCCAGCGGCCGGTTCGCGAACCGTTGCGTAGCCTGCGCGATCGGCACCGACGGCACGCGCTGCACATCGATTTGAACCGTGCTTCCCTTTCCGGTGAGCCAGGTGATGTGGCCCTGCCGGTCGAACGTGAACGTGAATGGTCCCACGCCGGCAAAGGGACCTTGGTCGAACATGAACACCAGCGTGTCGCTCCCCGTGCCGCCGCGGCGCTTGATGTAGCCGCCACTGGGCCCATTGGTCGAAGGCAGCGCCGAAAAGCGCACGCTGTCCTTGCCGGTGCCGCGGGCGTAGCGGGCCATCTGCTCCATCAATCCGATGACGTAGAACTGAAACGGAAACGTGCCTTTGGGCACCGCAACCTTCGCCGACACAGTGCTGTCACCGCGCGGTGACGTGACGATCGCGCTGTCGCCCGTGAAATCGATCGCGGTCTTCGTCTCCCGCGGTCCTGGCTCGCTATCGATGTTGTGGGTGATCAGCTCGAATTTGCGGATGCTGCCGTCGGGCCTCAGATCGGCCGTATAAATGCGGTGCACGCTGCGAGGCAACCGGATGACGTATTCGCCGCGCAGCTGTGTGGCGGTCCGCCGGTACTGCTCCAGCGACAGCGTGTCCACGCCCAGCCGGACGACGAATGCGCCCGAGTCCTGGACCGCCAGAGTCATGGCCAGCAGCAGAGCGACCACGGATCTTCTCCTCCCTTACGCAGCGTTACGAGACACGAATCGATTTGATTTCGTCGTTGCCGCGAATGGTGTTCACGACATCCATTCCCTTCGTTACCTGGCCGAACACCGTGTGCACGCCATCCAAATGCCGCTGCGGCGAGTGGCAGATGAAGAACTGGCTGCCGCCGGTGTCCTTCCCGGCGTGGGCCATGGACAATGTGCCGGCCACGTGCTTGTGCGTGTTCTTCTCGGTTTCGCACTTGATCGTGTAGCCGGGTCCGCCGGTTCCAACCGGACCCTTTCCCGTTTTGGAGTAGGGATCACCACCCTGAATCATGAAGTTCGGGATCACGCGGTGAAATTTGGTGCCGTCATAGAATTTGGAATTGGCGAGCTTCTCGAAGTTGGCGACGGTTCCGGGCACTTCGTCGGCGAAAAGATCCAGCTCGATCGTACCCTTGGCCGTTTCAATCACGGCTTTCTTGTTCGGCATTTACATCCCCGCGTAGAAGGTCGTAAGAATGTACAGCAATCAGGCGTTCAGCATCGTGGCGAGCGCGTCCGCCGTGGACACGGGCAGCGAGCAGCTCGTGCCCACACAGACGGTCGCTGCCGGCGCGTCGGCCGTCTTCCGCAGGACGACTTTCCGCGGCCGGTAGGTTTGCAGCGCGAGCAGATGCATTGCGCAGGCCGGCCCGTCTCCGCGCGGACCGGCCACCTCGATGCGCGTGACGGGATTGACGGACCAATCGATGGCGCGCACCAGTGTCGCGCCGTGCAGCGACAGCTCGCCGGCGCTGCCGGCGAATGCCGCGAGCTGCCGATCGAATCGCGCGCGCCAATCCGCTTGATCCGTCAATGCCCAGAGCCGTCCGAGTACCAGCGCGGCGACACCATTGGGTGAAGGCGTTGGTGCATCCTGAACCGGTTTGGCGCGCGCCGTAAGATACGCCGTGCCGTTCATGGTACTCGCAATATCGAAGTAGCCGCCAGCGCCTCCGCCCCGATCGGCGTGAGCGGCGTCGCAATAGGTCATCACGTGCACGGCGCGCTCGAGCCAGCGTTGCTCACCGGTCGACTCATAGGCGTCGAGAAACGCCGCCGCGGCTTGCACGTTGTCATCGAGCAGACCACGCGGCTCCGGTTTGCCGAGCACGTGGGACATTCCGAGAGTAGGGTCCCACGCCTCCGACCAGATTCGCTCGAGGGCCTTGAGGGCCAGGGTGTTGCACTCCGGTTTGTCGAGGACCGCCCCGGCCTGGAGAAACGCGCCGGCCATCATGGCGTTCCAGTTCACATAGGCCGTCCGATCCACGAAGGGCGCCG
>DASZNX010000350.1:0-9069 GCA_035551075.1 Gemmatimonadales bacterium
GAGCGGCAGACTCGGCGGCCGACGATCAGCGAAGAAGGCGTCGCGTTTATCGTGTCGCGCTGGACCGGTATCCCGGTCACGCGGCTGCAGGAGGCCGAGACGGCCCGCTTGCTCCGGATGGAAGACGAGCTCCATCTGAGCGTCGTCGGTCAGGACGAAGCGATCCATGTGATTTCGCGGGCGATCCGGCGCAGCCGGGCCGGCCTCAAGGATCCCAAGCGGCCGATCGGTTCCTTCATCTTCAGCGGCCCGACCGGTGTCGGAAAGACCGAGCTGGCCCGTGCGCTGGCGCGCTTCCTGTTCGCCGATGCCAACGCGCTCATTCGCGTCGACATGTCGGAGTACATGGAAAAATTCTCGGTGAGCCGGCTGATCGGCGCGCCGCCGGGATACGTCGGGTACGAGGATTCCGGCACGCTCACCAAGGCCGTGCGGCGCAAGCCGTACTCCGTGGTGCTGCTCGACGAAATCGAGAAGGCGCATCCCGACGTCTTCAACATCCTGCTCCAGGTGTTGGACGAAGGCCATCTGACCGACAATTACGGCCGTGTCATCGACTTCAAGAACACGGTCGTCATCATGACGTCCAACGTCGGCGCGCGCGACGTCGCCAAGGGCAAGGCGCTCGGCTTCGGCAAGCCCGACACCCGCAACGAGTTCGAGCGGATGTCGGAGAAGGTGAAAGAAGAGATCAACAAGGTGTTCAACCCGGAGTTTCTGAACCGGTTGGATGATACCATCGTCTTCCACGCGCTGAACCGCGAGCACATCGCGCTGATCGTCGCGATTCTGGCGCGCGACGTGCAGAAGCGGCTCGGCGAAGAGGAACTGACGCTGCGCCTCACGCCGGGTGCCACCGATTTCCTGGTGGATCACGGGTATGACGAGCATTTCGGCGCGCGGCCGCTGAAGCGCGCCATTCAGAAGTACGTCGAAGATCCGCTGTCGGAGAAGATTCTCGTCGGCGACTTCGCGAAGGGCGACGAGATCGAAGTCGACGTCGCTCCCGACAAGGAGCGCCTGGCTTTCCGGGCCCTGTCCGGCTCGAAGGCGTGATTCGCCGGCTTACACTTCCATTTCTGCTGCTGCTCGCCGTCCTTGCCCCGGGCCTGTGCATGGCCCAGGGGCAGGTCGGCGGTGTTGCATCCCCCTCCCCCTCCGGTCCTCCCGCTCCACCGACGCCAGACTCGATCGCCGTCGTCGGCAACAAGCGCAATTCGCCGGCCAACGTGATCCAGACGAGCGGTCTCGTCGCCGGGCGGGCGCTCAACTATCGCGACGTGCAGCGCGCCATCCAGGCCCTGTACGCGAGCGGGCAGTACGAGGATGTGCAGATCCTGCAATCGCAGGTCGAGGGCAAGAACATCCTCGTGATCCGGGTACGCGAGCGGCCGCAGCTCGTAAAGTGGACGGTGCGCGGCGTGGAGAAACTCGCCGACCGGAGCGTCCGCGATAAAGTGCAGATGTCGGAAGGCCGGCCGCTCGATCCCGCTGCGGTCGCGCACGCCATCGCACGCATCGACTCGATGTACCATGCGCAGGGCTATTACCTCGCTCAGGCAAAGCCGGTCTATGTCTACGAGCGCGACTCGTCCGCCGTGCGCGTGATTTTCGACATCGACGAGGGCAGCCGCGTCGCGATCGCGCAGGTGGACATCCAGGGCAACACGCATTTCAGCGATCAAGTGATCGTCGATCAGATGCACTCGAAGCCCGAAGGATTTTTCTGGATGCACTCGGGCGAGTACAACGACGACAAAGTCGCGGAGGATCTGCGACAGACGCTGCCCGAGTTCTACGGAAAGCGCGGCTACGTCGACTTCCAGGTCCTGGACGACACCCTGGAGGTCAACGAAAAAACCGGCAAGGCGACGCTGATCGTGAAGGTCAGCGAGGGCGAGCCCTACAAGGTCGGGACGTTCGAGATCGTGGGAAACCGGCGGTTCTCGACCGACGAGCTCCAGGCGTACTATCCGTTCGACACGCACAAGGGTACGGGCTTGCTCGGCCTTGGCAGCCATGCCGCGAGCGCGTACTTCGACGATCAGCAGTGGCAGGATGCGACCCGCAAGCTCCAGACGCTCTACTACAACAACGGCTACATCTACGTGCAGGTCCGACCCGACGTGATCCGTCGCTTCGATGCCGCCGGCAAACCGGTGGTGGACCTGCGCTGGGTGATCAACGAAGGCCAGCCCGCGATCGTCAGTCACGTGGAAATCCGCGGCAACGACGTCACGCACGAACGGGTGATTCGCGAGGCGATCGTGATGGTTCCGGGCGACGTGTTCCGGCAGGACGCGCTGATCGCGTCCTACCAGCGCGTGTCGAACCTCGGTTTCTTCAACCAGCCGCTGCCGTTTCCCGAGACCAAGCCGGCGAACGAGCAGGGCGACATCGACGTGATCTTCCACGTCACCGAGAAACGGACCGGCAACATCAACTTCGGCGCCTCGGTGGGGCAGGGAACAGGCGTCGGCGGCTTCATCGGGCTCGACGAGCCCAACCTGTTCGGCAAGGGCAAACGCGGCCAGCTCCAGTGGCAGTTCGGCAAGAACATCAACGACTTCAGTATCACGTACACCGATCCGGCCATCCGCGAGTCGCGCATCTCCGGCACGGTCGGGGTCCACAATCAACAGGTGCGCTACGTGATCGCGGACGTCGGGCGGCTGCGGCGCCGCGGCGGCAACGTTCAGTTCGGCTTTCCGCTGTTCGGTTCCAACTACACGCGGATCTTCCTGAACTACTCGATCGACGAGCAGAGCTACACGGGGTCCAGCACGAACGCCGCGTTCACCAACGCGTTCCGCTGCAATTACTGCGTGCGCTCGACACTCGGCGCGTCGATCATGCGCGACACGCGGATCGACTTGCCGTTCCCGACCGCGGGAACCATGGTGCAGTTCGGCGTCGCGCAGAACGGCGGCGCGCTCGGCGGCACCGGTGACTTCCAGCGCTTCGACATCGAAGAGCACTTCTATGCGCCCATGGGCACGCTCGGTGGGCCGTCGTCGAACGCGAAGCTGGTGCTCGGACTTTCGTCCCGCTCCGGTTTCGTCTTCGGCTATTCACCGTTCTTCGACCAGCTCTTCACACTGGGCGGCACGCAATTCTTCATCCCGCTGCGCGGTTACGACGAAGCGTCGATCACCCCGTTCGGCTACGATCCCAATGCGGCTGTGAATGGAGCGAGTCCGCTCGCGTTCGGGAAATCGTTCTTTACGATGACCGGCGAGATCGGGCTGCGCGTATCCCAGATGCTGTATCTCTCGACCTTCTACGACGCCGGCAACGTCTGGTCACGCCCATCCCAGTTCGATCCGACGCATCTGTTCCGCGGCGCGGGCTTCGGCGCGGCCGTGATTTCGCCGCTTGGTCCCTTGGGGATCGATTACGCGTACGGTTTCGATAAGACCGACGCCGCCGGCCGGCCGGCGCCCAGCTGGAAGCTGCACTTCAAACTCGGCAATTTCTTCTAAGCCATACCTACACACCAGCACCCACGCTCTTCCGGGGGAGTTCCAGTTATGCGTTCCAATTTCGTGTCCGTTGCCGCGGTCGCCGCGGTCGCCGCGCTCGCAGGCAGTGTCGCGGTTCCCACTCTCGCCCGCGCCCAAGGCCCGTCGGCCGGTCCGGCAGCGCCGCTCAAGATCGCCTACATCAATTCCCGGGAGATCATGCAGCGCACGCCCGGCTACGCGGCCGCCGAGTCGACGTATCTCAAGGAGGTCGACGGCTACCGCACCGAGGTGCAGAAGCTGCAGACGTCCCTCGATTCCGCGGTGCAGGCGCTCGACCAGCAGTCGATCGCGCTCTCGCCCGCGGCCCGTGCGGCGAAGCAGAAAGACCTGCAGGCGATGCAGCAGCGCATGGAAGCACGCACCAACGAGCTCCAGGACAAAGCACGCCAGCGGGAGCAGGAGCTGCTGCAGCCGATCCAGGCCCGGGTGCAGTCCGTGATTCAAGGGATCCGCGCCGAGTCGAATTATTCGTTGATTCTGGACGCGGATGCGGCGGGAGGATTGATCGCGGCGGCGGACCCCGCGCTCAACATTACGGCCCGGGTAGTGCAGCGCCTCGCGCAGGCCCAATAAGCCAGGGCGCCGTCCTCCCCCGATGAATTCGGCGGGAACGCGGCCGCTCCCCGCGAGTGAAATCGCGGCCCTCACCGGCGGGCGATTGGTGGGGCCGGGGACGACGACGGTCGCCGGAATCGCGCCGCTCGAGCGCGCGGGTCCCGGCGATTTGTCTTTTCTTGCCTCGCCCCGCTACGCCCCCTACTTTCAGCGCACCAGCGCGTCCGTTGTCCTGGTGGCGAACGGCCTGGAACAGACGGAGGGCGGACCCGAGACGCGCATCATCGTGCCGGATCCGTACGCGGCGCTGCTCGTCGTGCTGCCCGTGCTGTATCCGCAGGCGGTGTGGGAAGCGGGCGTGCATCCGACCGCCGTGGTCGGACGCGGCGCCACGTGGCAGGAACCGGTGGAAATTGGACCGCACGCGGTGCTGGGGCATGGCGTTCAGCTCGGCCGCAACGTCCGCATCGGCGCGGGATGCGTCCTGGGTGACGGCGTCGCCGTCGGCGACGACTCGCAGCTCTATCCCGGCGTCACGTTGTACGCGGGCACGGCGCTGGGGAAGCGCGTCATCGTGCACGCGGGCGCCGTGATCGGCAGTGACGGCTTCGGTTATATCCCCGGCAAGGGCGGGGAGTCCCATCGCAAGATCCCGCACGTGGGACGCTGCCTGATCGGGGACGACATCGAGATCGGCGCGAACACCTGTATCGATCGCGGCAGTGTGGACGACACGGTGATCGGGTCAGGCACCAAGATCGACAACCTCGTTCACATCGCCCACAACGTGCGCATTGGCGCGCGCTGTCTCATCATGGCGCAGGCGGGCATCGCGGGCAGCTGCCAGGTGGAGGACGACGTGATCATCGCGGGGCAGGCGGGGGTTTCCGACCACATTACCATCGGCCGCGGCGCACGCCTGCTCGTTCAGTCCGGCACAATCGCCGACATACCCGCGGACGCGACCTACTTCGGGACCCTGGCCCGGCCGCACCGTGAGTATTTGCGCGGCGAAGCCGCGCTTTATCGGCTCGCGAAGATCGTCGGCCAGCTCGAGGACCTCGTGAAGAAATCGGCCCCCCCGGCCCCCCTGGCCCCCCTGGCCCCCCCGGCCACTCCCGCCGGCCCCGTTTCTGGTGCCCCCGACGCTTCCTCAAAACAGTAGACGCTCCGTGAGTCGTCCGGCGGCGCTCCGTGGGACGGGGCTGCACACCGGTGCCACGACGGAGGCGACGTTTCTGCCGGCGCCGGCGGGGCAGGGCATCGTATTCCGGCGGACCGATCTCGCGGGCAAGCCCGAGGTTCCCGCGCGCCTCAGCGAGGTGGAAGCCGTCGAACGACGGACGGCGATCGGCAAGGGTGAGGCGACGATTCACACGGTCGAGCATCTGCTTGCCGCGGTGGCCGCGCACGCGATCGACGATTTGACGATCGAATTGACGGGACCGGAGCCGCCCATCCTCGACGGCAGCGTGCAACCCTATTTCGAGGCGCTTGCCAAGGCCGAGCCGGCGGCGGTGGGTGGCGAGGCATCGTATCTCACCGTTCAGGCGCCGTTCACCGTCACCGATCGCGACGCGGCGTACATTGTCGCTCCGGCCAAGACCCTGCGGCTCACGGTCTCGATCGAATGGCCGCATCCGCTGATCGGCTGTCAAGCCGGGACCTACGAAGTCACGCCGCAGACCTTTGCGAGCGAGCTCGCCCCCGCGCGGACGTTCGGGTTCACGCACGAGGTTGCCGATCTGCAGGCGCGGGGGCTGATCAAGGGCGCGTCTGAAGCGAACGCGATCGTGCTCGACGAGCGGCGCGTGGTGGCGGGAGGCGAGCTGCGCTGGCCGGATGAGTTCGTGCGGCACAAGGCGGCGGATATCGTGGGTGACCTGGCGCTGACCGGCGCCCGGATTCAGGCTCATGTGGTGGCGACGCGCCCGAGCCATGGCGGCAATATCGCGCTGGCGCGCGCACTCGCTCGCGCAGGGAGGCGCACCGGAATGCCGGCGATGGACATCAGCAAAATCATGGATTACCTGCCGCACCGTTATCCGTTCCTGCTCGTCGATCGGATCATCGAGGTCGAGGGGCAGAAACGCATCGTGGGCATCAAGAACGTGACCATTAACGAACCGTTCTTTCAGGGGCATTTTCCCGGCCACCCGATTATGCCCGGCGTGTTGATCATCGAAGCCATGGCGCAGGTGGGCGGGATGCTGCTGATGAGCCACTTCGAGGGACAGGATACGGCGAACAAGGTCGTCTACTTCATGTCGCTGGACAACGTGAAGTTCCGCCGGCCCGTAGTACCAGGTGACCAGATCCGATTCGAGCTCGAGATGCTGCAGTTTCGCGGCAAGACGTGCCGCATGAAAGGCGCCGGCTTCGTCGATGGACAGGTCGTGGCCGAGGCCGAGATGATGGCGATGGTGGTCGACAAGTGATCCATCGGACCGCGCTCGTCGATCCCACGGCCGAGTTGGGGGCCGAGGTGTCGGTTGGCCCGTACTGCGTGATCGGGCCCAAGGTGACCGTGGGCGACCGGTGCACCGTCGCCGGCCATACCGTCATCGAGCGCAATACCCGCGTGGCCGACGGCGTGAAGATCGGCTACGGGTCGGTGATCGGTAACGACCCGCAGGATCTGAAGTACAAGGGCGAGGAGACCTGGGTCGAGATCGGCAGCGGGACGATCATCCGGGAGTACTGCACCATCAACCGCGGCAGCACGGCGACCGGCCGGACGACGATTGGCGAGCGCTGTTTCCTGATGACCTATGTGCATATTGCGCACGACTGTGTCGTGGGCAACGATGTTATCATCGCAAACGCGGTGCAGATGGCGGGCCACGTGACCGTCCATGATCGCGCGATCATCAGCGGGCTCGTGCCGATCCATCAGTTCGTGCGCATCGGCACGTATGCGTTTGTCGGCGGCGGTTCGCGGGTGAACCAGGATGTGCCGCCGTACACCAAGGCGGCCGGCAATCCCGTGCACCTGTACGGCCTCAACTCGGTAGGGCTGCAACGCGCCGGTTTCTCGCCGGAGGTCAAGCTGGCACTCAAGCGCGCGTATCGGCTGGTCTTCAACTCGGACCTCACGGTGAGTCAGGGCGTGACCCGGGCCCGCGTCGAGCTCCCCGACGTCTCCGAAGTAGAAACGTTTCTGCGCTTCATCGAGGCGTCGCAGCGTGGGGTGATGGTGTGAAACCTTCGCTCCGGCCCGTCCGCGTTGGCGTCGTGGGCGCCGGGGCCCTCGGCTTCCATCACATCCGGCTGCTCAAGAAAATCGACGGCGCCGATCTGGTCGGGTTCTACGACCATAATCCCACGCGCGCGCCCTACGTCGCGAAAGAGCTCGAGACGACCGCGTTTCCTTCGCTCGACGCGTTGCTGGACCGCGTCGAAGCGATGACCGTCGTGGTGCCGACGTCGGCTCATGTCGACGTGGGTCTGGCGGTGGTCGAGCGTGGGATCCACGCGCTGATCGAAAAGCCGTTAGCCGACACGCTGCCCGGCGCGGAACAGCTGGTTCACACCGCGCGCGGGCGCGGGCTCTGCCTGCAGGTCGGTCACGTGGAGCGGTTCAATCGCGCCGTCCGGGCCGCGGCGCCCTATCTCGACGAGCCGCGCTTTCTGCAGACCGAGCGGCTGGCGCCGTTTCAGCCGCGCGGCACCGACGTCGCCGTGATCCTCGATTTGATGATCCACGATCTCGATCTCGTGCTCGAGCTGGTTCGCTCGGAAGTCGGCGAAGTGCGCGCCACGGGTGTACCGATCCTCACGCCCCATGTCGACATCGCCAACGCGCGAGTCGAATTCGCCAACGGCGCGGTCGCGATCATCACCGCGAGCCGGGTGTCGCGCGAGCGTACCCGCAAGCTGCGCATCTTCCAACCCACGGGATACTTTTCGCTCGACCTCGCGCAGGGCAACGGTCACTTCTACCGGCTGAAATCGGGCTGGCAGGGGATGAACGCCACGCGCATGGAGGATGTTGTGGAGCACGTCCGCCTGGAGGCTCCCGAAGCCGAGCCGCTCAAGCTCGAGCTCGAGAGCTTTTTGCGAGCCGTGCGCGGCGACGGTGAGGTCGTCGTCACCGGTGCGGCGGGGTTGCAGGCGCTGGCGCTCGCCTATCGCGTCGCCGACGCGATCGAAACGTCGCCGCTCGCGTCCGCGAGGCCGTGAGCCCCCGCAAGACCCCGCGGATTTACATATCAGCGGGGGAGCCGTCGGCGGACGCGCATGCGGCCGCGGTCGCCACCGCGCTCCAGCGACGGCTCCCCGGCGTCGCGCTCGAGGCGCTGGGCGGTCCGTTGATGGAGCGCGCCGGTGTCCGCGTGCTCGATCGGATGGAAGCCTTTTCCGTCGTCGGCTTCGTCGAGGCCATCGCCAAAATTCCCGCGCACTACCGGCTGCTGAATCGCGTGAGGAAAGCGTTCAACGAGAACCGCTACGATCTCGTCATTCTCGTCGACTATCCCGGCTACCACCTCCGCGCCGCCCATGCCGCCTCTGTCGCCGGTATTCCGGTCCTGTACTACATCGCGCCACAGATGTGGGCTTGGGGATCGAATCGCGTACGCAAGCTCGCACCGGTGAATCGGCTGGCGGTGATCCTGCCGTTCGAGGAAGCATTCTTTCGCGAGCGCGGCGTCGCGGCGACGTTCGTCGGCCATCCGTTGAAAGACCGGCCCGCGCCGCCCTCGCGTGTCGAGGCGCGCCGCGCGCTCGGGCTCGATCCCAGTCGCACCACGCTCGGTCTGTTTCCCGGCAGCCGGGCCCAGGAGGTGCGGCGACATTGGGCCATGTTTCGCGCAGCGGCGGCGAAGGTGACGGCCGCGCGACCCGACATCCAGATCGTGCTCGCCGGCACGCGTGAGGCCGAGTACCCCGAACCCGGCGCGATCAAGGTGGAGTACGGCGATCCCCTGCTCGTGTTTGCGGCGGCTGACGCCGGGATCTGCAAATCGGGCACGACGACGCTCGAAGCGGC
>DASZNX010000351.1:0-6956 GCA_035551075.1 Gemmatimonadales bacterium
CGACGTCCTGCTCTCCGATCTCGGCCGGGCCCTGGCCAGCCGCCGCATCGCGAACCTCAAAGTGCTGTATCCCAGTCTCACCGACGAAGAGCGGAAAGGGTGGGAGCAGTTCTTCCGCGAGTGGACGCAAATCAAGGCAACGTTCGCGGTCGAGGATTTGAAGCCGCAGGGCACCGCAGCGACTGGGAACGTGCGCGCAACGTTTCAGTACCTGCCGGCGCGCGGCGGAGCGCTGCGCGTCGACCGGCGCCGATTCGCGATGAGATTCGAGAAGAAAGACGTCGGGTGGCGGCTGGCCGCGGTTACCGAGCTGAAATAGGGTTGCGGAGAGGGCGACTCACCAGGCGCGCTGGTTCGTGGGTGGTGGTTCGGGAATGGCGAGTGAATCGGGGCGCGCCGTCGCGGGTCCAAAGCGCTTCAACGTGACCGGCTTCTCGAGATCACCACCGCTGATCGTCAGCTTCTCGCCGGACAACTTCATGCCGTAGACCTGCCATACTCCGTCGCCCAGCGTAATCCAAAGGCTGTCACCGACGACGCGCCACCGCGCCACGTCCGAGCCGAACTGCGCCGAGCTGTCGTTGCGCACCATGATGTGCCGGATCTCGTCGCCGGCGCGCGCCTGCCAGTCACCGGTGAGTTTCACCGGCGCCTGCGCAAACAGGACGAATCCTGCAACGAACAACCCACGCATCTCGAACCCTCGGGATATGGTCAGTGATCGGAACAATCATACCCGGGTTCATTCGGTTTTGGCAGCGGCCGGCATGGGTGAGCCGTCATTCGTGAGCACGGTCACGTTGCTCTCCCACTGGCGCATCATGCGCGTAAATGCCGCACAGAGCTCCGCGTCGAACTCCACCCCGCTCCGCTCTCCAAGATAGCCGAGCGTCTTTTCGAAGGACCACGCTTCACGATATGGCCGTCGGGTCCGCAGTGCGTCATAGACATCACACACGTGCACGAGCTTGCTCGCCTGATGGCAGTCGCGCGCGTAGTGCAGCGGGGGATACCCGCCGCCGTTGATCATGATGTGATGCTCGTAGGCGACGACCACGGCGAGATCGAGATCTTCTTCGAGCTCGAGCAGCAGTCGAGCTCCCGCGGCGGGATGTTGATTCATGAGCGCGCGTTCTTGATCGGTGAGCTTGCCCGGTTTCGTGAGAACCTCGATCGGAATCTTGATTTTCCCGATGTCGTGCAACAGGCCGGCCGTGCCGAAGGTCCGCACGTCACTCGCCGAGAGGCCGAGGAATTCCGCGAGCGCCATCGCGAGGACTGCCACATTCATGGAATGGGTGGTGGTGTATTGATCGAATTCCTTGAGTTGCAGGAGCGGCAGCATGATCTGCCGGTCACCGTGCATCGCGAGCGCCAACGCGCGCACGACGGCTTCCGCCTCCGCCAACGGCACGTCGCCGCCGTTTTGCACCTCACGCTGCAACCACCGAACGGCGTCGACCTCCTCGCCGAGCGAGAAGCTGATGGTGGCGGTCGGCAACGGCTCGGGCGCGACCTCCGCTTCGCCTTTCAGGCCCACCGCCCCGAATCGAATGCTGCTGCGGCGCATTTGCCGCGCTTCGGTGCTGATCGCCGAAAGGGTGAGACGTGCCAGGACTTCTTCGAGAAATCCCTCGAAGTCTTCACGGCCGACTTGATTGTCGAATTCGAGACGTTGAATCCCCGCCTGGGCGAGTCGCTTTCCCCAGTCCCAGGCCTTGAGCTCGCGCAACGGCAACGTGCCAAAGACCACTTCGTCGCCGAGAAACGTGAACAAGGGGCTGGGGGTGTCGGCCTGAAGATCCTGCATCTGTTGGAAGGCGGTATCCACCGCGCGCTCGCGCGCCGGATGGCCGTCCGTATACAGCGCCATGGCGGCGAGCGCGTGGGCAAACGCGTTGAGAAACCGTGTCGGATCCCCGCTCATCGCCTCGCCGGCGCTCCCGCGGCCGCTCGCGTCCCCGAGGTCACGGCGTTGCGGATGTCGGGATCATCGGATTGCGCCGCGAGCGCGAGCACCGGCGCGACGCGCGCATCCTCGCGCCACCCCGCGGCGAGCGCCATCAACGCGGCGAGCAGCTCGAGGGTGCGCGGGGCAAGCCGGGGGCGGCCCAGCCAATTCCGGCCGCCATCGACCAGCTGAAGCAACGCCGTCCGTGCCGCGGCATTCCCCGCTCGACCCAGCACTTTAATCGCGAGCACGCGCAGCTCGGACGGCGTATCGGAATTGCGGGTCAATTCCGTCACCACGGGCAACACGGCCGCTGGGCAACTCTCGAGGGCCGCGGTGAGCGCGACGCGCACGGTGCGCGGATCCGCGTCGCGCAGCGCTTCGAGCAGCGCACGCTCGCGCTCCGCGGGAATTTTCCACGCAACCTTGAATGCTTCGCGGCGCACCCTCGCATCGGGGTGCGCGAGGAAGCGCGCGGCGGAGAACCCCTTGGGCAGGCCGGGCAGACCGTCCAGGATCAATAACAGATTGCGACTCACGAACCATGGCACTTCCGCGTCGATGCGCAGCGCAATGAGGGGTCCGAGCTCGTTCGGGGCTCGCGTGAGGCGGTCGAGCAGCCCACGCCTTGTCGTCCGGGATTCGGAAACGGCAAGCACATCGAGCAGCGGCTCGAACGCGGGAACAGCCAGCCGTGGCAGCAACCGATCCAAAGTCGCGAAATCGGGAGGGTCGCGACCGGCGAGCTCCTGTACGACCTCCGGCGTAGTCACGCGATCCCAGATCTGCGCCACATCACAGAGGATCGGCGGTCGAGCTGGGTCGTCCGGCGTGCCGAGCATTTCGACCAGCAGCCCTACTTGCCGCTCAGTGATGAGACGCTCGACGGCCCGCCACGCGCCAAAGCCGAGCACGCCAGTCTCGACCGCCGTCTGCACGATGCGCAAGGGTTCCGCTGCTTGCCGGAGAGAGGTGGCGGGGGCCATCGGTGCGGTGACCGCCATCCGCTGGAGGGCCTGCCCATACGCGTCGGGATTCGGATCGTCGAGCGTCCAGTCTTGGAGGAGCTCGCGCACCTGCTCACGCAACGCTTCATCAGCCTGAGGCCGTGCGTCGGGCGCGCCCTCCTCGGCGTGGTGCGCAAGCTTGGCGAGCAGTCGCAGCATCGGATCGGAAACGGTTTTGTGGGACGCCTCGGCCATTGCCTGCACGATGTCGAGCACCGCGTCGACCGCGAGTCCGTACGTCGCGTCGATGGCAAACTTGAGGCGCTGCGCGTTATCGCCGCCCATTTCGATGAGGCGTCGGAGCGTAGTGGGTTGTAACGCGCCCACGAGCTTCGACGTGCGGCGGCGCAGCGCGGCCGCCTCGGCACCCCCACTCGCCTTCAGCTCGTCTGCGATCTGGAGCAGGTAGCCGACGATCACCTGGTCATACGCCCCGCCCTGTGGATGCTCGTCGATGGCCTTGGCGATAACCGTCGGTTCGATCGGCGGCGGCGGCGCGTCATCGCCGGCAATCGTTTCCATCATGAGCGCGGCGCGCGCGAGGCCGAGCCAGAGTTGCGCGCCGCGAAGTCCGCGTTCCTTGGCGGCCTTCTCGTCA
Source organism: Gemmatimonadales bacterium (assembly GCA_035551075.1). GTDB lineage: Bacteria > Gemmatimonadota > Gemmatimonadetes > Gemmatimonadales > GWC2-71-9 > 20CM-2-65-7. Next base: position 3,557 of record DASZNX010000351.1, read on the forward strand.
ATCGGCGTTTCGTCTTCTTTCTCCAGCAGCTCCAGGCGCTCGTAGGTGATCGGGTGCAACCGGATGTGCTCCCAGCCCCGCAGCCGTTCCGGCGGGCCCAGTCCTAATGGTTCGCCTGTGCGATCCGCCTCCACAGCCAGGGTCCGGAGGACGTCCGCCACTTCCGCGACGCGCAGCCCGCGATAGAATGACACCGCACCCAGATGATGCCGGTGCAAGCGGCCGGCAAGCTCCGACAAGACGGGATTCTTGACGTCGGTCGCGACTCCCTCGATCACGAGCTGCTGGCGCGCAACGCCCAACGCGAGTGTAGGCCGCTCGGCCAGCAGATTCTCGGCGCGGCGGGTGACCGCGGTGGCTGCGGGGCCAAGCGATGGATGGTCAGCGGGATACATCGCGTGCTTGTGCAGGCTGATCGAAAGCTCGATCAGGAAATCGGCCAACTCCCTGGAGAGGGCCGCGCGTTCAGGTGACTGCGGCGCCGGGCCGGGCGTGGCAGACATGGCCCCCAAAATAGCGTTTAGCGCCAGTGCCAACGGTCACTTTCGCAAAACGCAACAGCCCCGGGAATGCACCCCGGGGCTGTCTTTTGTCTCTGCGTTCTTAGCCTTTAATACATGCCGCCCATGCCGCCGCCGGGCATCGGGGGAGCCTTCTCCTTCTCCTTCTTCTCCACCACGACGCACTCGGTCGTGAGGAGGAGGCCCGCGATGGAGGCAGCGTTCTGCAATGCAGTGCGAGTCACTTTGGTCGGGTCGATAACGCCGGCCGCGACGAGATCCTCGAACTTATCGGTTGCGGCATTGTAGCCGAAATTCTTGTCCTTTGACTCTTTCACCCGACCGACGACGATCGAGCCTTCGGCGCCCGCGTTCTGCGCGATCCACCGGATCGGCTCCTCGAGCGACTTGCGCAGAATGTCCACGCCGGTCCTTTCGTCGTCATCGGCGCCCTTCACTTTGTCCAGCCCCTTCTGGCACCACAGGAGGGCCACGCCGCCGCCCGGCACGATGCCTTCCTCGACCGCGGCGCGCGTCGCGTGCAGTGCGTCCTCGACGCGAGCCTTCTTCTCCTTCATCTCGGTCTCGGTGGCCGCGCCCACGTTCAGCACGGCTACGCCGCCGGCGAGCTTCGCCAGCCGTTCCTGCAGCTTCTCTTTGTCATAGTCAGAGGTCGACTTCTCGATCTGGGCCTTGATCTCCGCCTTGCGGCCCTCGATCTGATCGTTCTTCCCCTTGCCGTCGACGATCGTCGTATTGTCCTTATCGACGATGATGCGCTTTGCCCGGCCCAGATCGTTGAGCGTGGTGTTCTCGAGCTTGAGACCCAGCTCTTCCGAAATGACCTGCCCGCCGGTGAGAATGGCGATGTCGCGCAGCATCTCCTTGCGACGATCACCGAAGCCCGGCGCCTTTACGGACGCGACCTTCAACGTGCCGCGGAGCTTGTTGACGACGAGCGTCGCCAGCGCCTCACCCTCGACATCCTCAGCGACGATGAGCAACGGCCGGCCCGACTGCGCGACCTTCTCCAGCACCGGCAGCAAGTCCTTCATCGTCGAGATCTTCTTGTCATAGATGAGGATGTAGGCGTCCTCGAGGGTCGCTTCCATCTTCTCGGGATCGGTGATGAAGTAGGGCGAGAGATAGCCGCGGTCGAACTGCATGCCGTCCACGGTCTCCAGCGTGGTCTCGAGGCTCTTGGCCTCTTCGACCGTGATGACGCCGTCCTTGCCGACCTTGTCCATCGCGTCGGCGATCTTCTCACCGATTTCCGTGTCGCCATTGGCCGAAATCGTGGCCACCTGCCTGATGTCCTTCCGGCCCTGCGTGGGGACGGAAATCTTCTTGAGCTCCGTGACGATTGTCTCGACCGCGCTGTCGATACCGCGCTTCAACGCCATCGGATTCGCGCCGGCCGTCACCGATTTGAGTCCCTCACGGTAGATCGCCTGCGCGAGCACCGTGGCCGTCGTGGTGCCGTCACCCGCGAGATCCGAGGTCTTGGTCGCCACTTCCTTCACCATCTGGGCGCCCATGTTCTCGATCTCGTCCTCGAGCTCGACTTCCTTCGCGACAGTCACGCCGTCCTTGGTGACGGTCGGGCTGCCGAACTTCTTGTCGATGACGACATTCCGGCCCTTGGGGCCGAGCGTCACCTTCACTGCATCGGCCAGCTGATCGACGCCCCGCTTGAGCTTCGCGCGGGCTTCGGTGCTGAATTCCAGAAACTTGGCTGCCATGTCTGTGCTTCCTCCCTAGAGGCTGCTTACGCGAGCTTCGCGATGACGTCGGCTTCTTTGATCAGGATGATCTCTTCGCCATCCAACTCGACCTGCGTGCCGCTGTACTTCCCGTAGACCACACGGTCCCCGACCTTCAACTCCATCGGGATCTGCTCCCCCTTCTCCCGCCGGCCCGGTCCCACGGCGATAACCTCGCCCTGGATCGGCTTCTCTTTGGCGGTATCGGGGATGTACAGCCCACCCTTCATCGTCTCCGTCTCCTCCATCGGCCGGATCGCCACGCGATCAGCCAACGGATAGACCTTGTACTTCTGGGTCGTTTTGGTTGCTGCTGGCATGGGGCTGGAACCTCCATAACTCTTTGAATTGATTAGCTGTTAGCACTCGTAGCGAGTGAGTGCTAATTGACGACGCGGGAATTTGAGGGGCGACGCCGGGGTATGTCAAGCCCCTTAAAGGCTAATCACGTCGGCAAGTCGGCACGCTGCTTCGTGCCATTCGTGCCACTCGTGCTATGGCGCCGATATCGCGCCCACCGCGGCGATAGCGCGGGAGTGGGGCGTTGCGAGCGTCGAATCGAGCTGGATCGATGAGACGCCGACGATCAGCCCTGACCGGGTGTCGGAAAGCCGAAGATGGAGCCATGTCGGCTGCACGGGCCCCGGAACGGCGTACGTGAAATGAATGAGGGCTGCCGTCGGGCGACCCCCTCCTTTCACATTCTGTCGGACATGATAGCCCATCCCCTTCATCGCCTTGGCAAGCTCGACGCTCAGCGAATCCTGGCCCTGGATGAGGATATCATAGCCCCGGAGGCTTGGGGGGACTCTGGACGCACCACACGCAAGGGTGAGCAGCAAACCGATAAACGTCGGCACGACGGCACGAATGGCACGAATGGCACGAATGGCACGAGTGGCACGAGTGGCACGAGTGGCACGAGTGGCACGAAGCAACGTGCCGACCTGCCAACGTGCCACTCGTGCCGACGTGAAAGACGTCATTCGATAACCCGCCTGGCGCCAACCCATCGCGCCACCCACCATGCCCCGTCAGTGTCCGTGGACTCCAGGCGCGACAACTTCACGCCATCCTTCGCGCTATGGATGAAGGTTTGGTTTCCGACGTACATGCCGACATGCGTTACACCTCCAC
>DASZNX010000352.1:0-12022 GCA_035551075.1 Gemmatimonadales bacterium
AGGCACGGTTGGGCTATGCCGATGCGCTCCTCACCGTGACCGAACCGTACGCGTTCTGGGCAATCGAGGGTGATCCGGAGGCGCTCCGCCAAGCGTTCCCCATCGACGCTGGTGAGTCGGTCATCTTCGAGCGCGACATCAGCTTATACGAAACACGGAAGCTTCGGCTGCTCAACGCGACGCACACCGCGATCGCGCCGCTCGCTCTACTCGCCGGCATTCGCACCGTGCGAGACGCTGTCAACGATTCGCGGCTGGGATCGTTCTTGCGGCGAATCCTGTTCGACGAGATCATCCCCGCGACCGACTTGCCGGTGGATGGCGCCCGAGCGTTCGCGAGCTCGGTCGTGGAGCGGTTCAGCAACCCATGGCTCGATCATGAATGGCGAATGATTGCGACCAACCAGGAGGAGAAGCTGCGGATTCGTGTGGTGCCGCTGGTGCTCGCATTCGTGCAACGCCACGGCCGAGCGCCGGATGGGCTCGCGCTGGCGTGCGCCGCGCACCTCACCTGGTTAGGTCAGCCGGTAAAGGCGCTCGCGGAGGCGGCGCGGCTCCCGGTCTTTGTGGCGGCCGTGGAGCGGTGGACGCGCGTGATCAACAGCGACGGCATTGCACGAGCGCTGTCCCATGACTGATGGACCGGCGCTCGTCGCGAGCGGTGTCATCGCCGTCGTCCGCCTCGGCGACACTCCTCCGGATCGCCTGCGCCGCGCGGCCGCGGCGGTAGCCGCCGGCGGGGTGGGAGCCGTCGAAATCACGCTCACCACGCCGGGGGCACTCGCGGCCATCGCCGAGCTGGCAGCGGATGGGACGCTGCACAACTGTGTGATCGGCGCCGGCACGGTGGTCGATGAACAGTCGGCCCGGGAAGTCATTGCGCGTGGCGCGCGGTTCGTGGTGAGCCCAACGCTCGACCGTGCGGTGGTTCGCTACTGTCGCGACCACGATGTGCCCTGCCTGCCGGGTGCATTGACGCCCACGGAGCTGCTGGAGGCGTGGCGCGCGGGCGCTCGACTCGTGAAGCTGTTCCCGGCCGGAGTGGTGGGGCCGCGCTACCTCAGCGAGGTTCTCGCCCCGCTTCCATTCCTGCGCGTCGTGCCGTCGGGTGGCGTGTCGCTCGAGAACGCGGCCGCGTGGATTCGCGCGGGAGCCGCGTGCGTCAGCGTGGGCACCGCGCTCGTCAATCCTGTACTTGTCACTGAACAATCCTGGCCGGAGTTGACAGCACGATCGCGCGCGCTCGTCCAGGCCGTCGCGGGAGCGCGCGCGTGAGCACGGGTCATGTTGTGACGTTCGGGGAGCTGCTCCTGCGGCTCAGCCCGCCCGGAGAGCAGCGGCTGTTCGAGTCGCCCGAGCTCCACACGTTTTTCGGTGGGGCCGAAGCCAACGTTGCGGTCGCGCTGACGCACTTGGGGCTAAGCGTCGAATATGTCACGCGGCTCCCTGACGGCCCGCTCGGCGATGCGGGACTCGATGCGCTGCGCCGGGAGGGAGTGGCGACAAACTGGATTCTGAGAGGCGGCGCGCGATTGGGATTGTATTTCGTCGAGCCGGGCGTGGACCTGCGCACCATGCGCGTCGTGTACGATCGCGCGGGCTCGGCCTTTGCTCACATCGATCCCGGCGACGTCGATTGGACGCGGATCCTCGCGGGGGCCGCCTGGTTCCATGCAACCGGAATCACGCCGGCGCTTGGTCATGGGCCGGCGACAGCGCTGGCGCGTGCTATCACGTGCGCGCGCGCGCGGAACGTTCCGGTCAGCCTCGACTTGAACTACCGCGAGGCGCTGTGGCGTGGCCGGGACCCACGGCCAGTTATCGAACCTCTCGCCCACCAGGCCGATGTTTTGATCGGCAATCAAGACGCAATTCGCGCGATGCTCGGGGGGGGGATCGAGCGTGGCGATGCCCTCGAGCAACGGGTGGCGGAACGGTACTCGTCCCGCCTCGTTGCGATCACGCACCGGGAGTTTCTCGGTGCCCGCGAGCAAGCCTGGAGCGCCACTCTGTTCGACAGAGCGACCAGCACCGTTGTCCGCAGCAAACGGCATGTTGTGCAAGTCGTCGACCGCGTGGGAGGTGGTGACTGCTTTACCGCTGGGCTCATTGCCGCGCTGCTGGGCCGTCAACCGCCGCCGGCCGCAGTGGAATTCGCCGCTGCGGCCGGCGCTCTCAAGCTCTCGGTCCCGGGAGATTTTGGTCGCGCTACGCGCGACGAAGTCGAGCGTCTGGTTCGCCAATGTACATGACGTTCCGCTGGTTCGGTCCGAACGATCCGATCCCGCTCGCGCATATCCGTCAAATCCCCGGCGTGCAGGGTGTGGTGAGCGCGCTGTACGATGTGCCGGTCGGTGCGGCATGGCCCCGCACGCGGCTCGAGCGTCTCGCCGCCGACGTCGACGCGGCGGGTCTCAGGCTCGCGGTGATCGAGAGCATTCCCGTCCATGAAGACATCAAGCTTGGGCGGCCGAGCCGGGATCGACTGATCGCACAGTATTGCGAGAGTATCCGCGCCATGGGCGAGCTCGGCATTCGCGTGCTGTGTTACAACTTCATGCCCGTGTTCGATTGGATGCGCACCGACCTCGAGATGCCGCTGCCGGACGGTTCGACCGCGCTCGCGTACGATGACGCCGCGCTGGCCGCCATCAACCTCTCGCGCGGCACAGGTAATCTCCCTGGCTGGGCTGCTGCTTATGGGGCCGCTGAGTTGAAAGCCCTCCTTGACGCCTACCGCGACGTCGATGCCGAACAATTGTGGGATCACCTGGCGTACTTCCTGGAGCGCGTGGTGCCGGTCGCGGCGCAGGCGGGTGTGCGAATGGCGATCCACCCGGACGATCCTCCCTGGCCCATTCTCGGATTGCCGCGGATCATCTGTCGCGAGCCCGATCTGGAGCGCGTCGTGGGTCTCATCGATAATCCGGCGAACGGCGTGACGTTCTGCACCGGTTCACTCGGCGCCTTGCCGGACAACGACGTGCCCGCGATGGCACAGCGACTGGGAGCCTTGGGGCGCATTCACTTCGCGCATTGCCGCAACGTTCGTGTCACCGGTACACGCCGTTTTCACGAGACACCGCATCCGTCGGCGCTCGGCGGTGTCGATCTCGGCGCGGTGCTGCGCGCGCTGCAGGCGACCGGGTTCACCGGTCCGATGCGCCCCGATCATGGGCGCATGATCTGGGGAGAGCGCGGCCGCCCCGGCTACGGTCTGTACGATCGCGCTCTCGGCGCGACGTACCTGCAGGGCCTCTGGGAAGGCCTCACGCAGTGACGCTTCCGGACCAGACTCCGCCGCGTCAATCGGCTTATCGCTGGACGATTTGCGCGCTGCTGTTCGTCGTCACCACCAGCAACTATGTGGACCGGCAGGTACTGGGCATCCTCGCGCCGACACTGCAGCGCGAATTGCACTGGTCGGAGTCTCAGTACGGAGACGTGGTGTCGTGGTTCAGCTTTCTGTATGCAGTTGGATTCCTCGGTGCGGGATGGTGGCTCGATCGTGTGGGCGTCCGTCGCGGATTCGCCACCGCCGTGGTCGTGTGGAGCGTCGCCGCGATCGGTCAAGCCCTGGCGCGCACGACCGCGGCGTTCTCCGCCGCCCGCGCGCTGCTCGGGCTCGGCGAGTCCGCCAACTTCCCCGGCGCTATCAAGACCGTCGCCGAGTGGTTCCCAAAAGAAGAGCGGGCCCTCGCGACCGGCATCTTCAATGCCGGAACCAACACGGGCGCGATCGTCACTCCGCTCGTCGTTCCGTGGATCGCGTTGACCTGGGGCTGGCGCTGGGCGTTTGTCGCAACCGGATCCGTGGGCTTCCTGTGGCTGATCTTCTGGCTCGCGCTATACCGCAATCCTCCCGCGAGGGCGGACGGGGACGTCGCCGAGACACCGACCCGAATTCCGTGGATCCAGTTGTTAGCGTTGCGGCAAACGTGGACAATCATCGCCGGCAAGTTCTTCGCCGATCCAATCTGGTGGTTTTATTTGTACTGGTTGCCCAAGTTTCTCGATGCGAAGTACGGCATCAAGCTCGCGCAGGTCGCTCTGCCCCTCATCGTCGTCTACGTGATCGCCGATATTGGGTCGGTCTGCGGCGGCTGGTTATCCGGCGGCCTGATCCAGCGAGGTTGGACCACGAACCGCGCGCGGAAGACGGCGATGCTGTTCATGGCGCTCGTGATCATGCCGACGGTACTCGCGCCGCGCGCCGGAACCATGTGGGCTGCGGTGCTGATCGTCAGTATCGCCGCCGCGGCGCATCAGGGATGGTCCGCCAACGTGTATACGCTCGCGAGCGACATGTTTCCGCGCGCGGCCGTCGCATCGGTGTCCGGGATCGGCGGGTTCGCGGGTGCCGTTGGTGGGTGGGCATTTCAGCGCGCCACCGGCCGCGTGCTCGAGGCGAACGGCAACGACTATACGCCCATATTCATGGTGTGCGGTCTCGCCTATGTGACTGCATGGATTATTATCCAATTATTGAGCCCGAGACTCGAGCCGGTTCAGCTGAAGGAGTCCCGATGATTATCCCACTGCTGGTGCTCCTGCTTCAAACGACTCCCCCTCCCCCCGCCGCCACGCCGCCACAACCGAATGAATTGACGGGCGCCGAGCTGAACGCCGGATGGCGGCTCCTGTTTGACGGACGGACCCTCGTCGGCTGGCGTGGCCTTGGCTACGACACCGTTCCGACCGCGCATTGGGTGGTGGAGAACGGCGCGATTAAGAAAATCGCGAGCGGAAACGTGCCGAAATTGCCCGACGGCCAGCCGCTCAATGGCGGCGATCTCATGACCGTGGACACCTACGGAGACTTTGAGCTGACCTGGGAGTGGAAGATTACGCCGGGAGCGAACAGCGGCGTCAAATACAATGTCTCCGAGGACCTGTCCATGTCGCAGGCGCCGAATCATGCGGCATTGGGATTCGAGTATCAAATCCTCGACGACGACCGTCACGCGGACGGAAAGCTACCCACGCACCGCGCCGGCGCCCTGTACGATTTGATCGCGCCGAACGCGGCGAAACACCTTCGCCCGGTCGGCGAGTGGAATCAGTCGCGAGTAATTTTCCGCGGCAACCACGGCGAGCACTGGCTCAACGGCCGAAAGATCCTCGAGTACCAGCTCGGCACGGCACACATGGATTCGCTGCTCGCCAAGAGCAAGTATCACACGATCCCGGGATTTGCCGACCGCCGCCGCGGCCACATTGTCTTGCAGGACCACGGTGACGAAGTCTATTTCCGCAACATCAAAGTGAGGGAGCTATGAAACGCCGGCAGTTCGTGAAGACAGTTTCCTCAGCGGGACTGGGAGTCGTCGCGGCGCGCTCGCCGCTGTTCGCGTTCCGCGGCTCGCCGAGCGACAAGGTTGTCGTTGCGGTCATGGGCCTGAACGGCCGGGGCACCGTGTTGGGCAAAACGTTCGCCAAGACACCGAACGTGACGGTGGCCTACGTGTGCGACGTCGATTCGCAGGTCCTGACGAAGAGTGCAGGCGCCATCGGTGAAGCTGCCGCCGGCACCATGCCGAAGCAGCTTGGTGACTTCCGGCGCGCGCTGGAAGACAAAGCCGTAGACGCGCTCGCCGTCGCCGCCCCCGATCACTGGCATACACCCGCCGCCATCCTCGCGATGTCGGCCGGCAAACATGTGTATCTGGAGAAGCCCTGCGGCCATAACCCGCGCGAGGGCGAGCTCCTGGTTGAAGCGCAGCGCAAAACGGGACGCGTCGTGCAGATGGGGACGCAACAACGTTCCGCGCCGAGCTCCATTGAAGTGATCCAGGCGATTCGTGAGGGGCTCATCGGACGCGCGTATCAGGCCCGCACGTGGTACGCCAATACGCGTGGCACGATCGGGCACGGCAAAACCGCGCCCGTTCCCGCGAATCTGGATTACGAGCTGTGGCAAGGGCCGGCCCCACGCACTCCGTATCGCGACAACGTGATTCATTACAACTGGCATTGGTTCAAGCGGTGGGGTACCGGAGAGATCTGTAACAACGGCACCCATGAGATCGATGTCGCGCGGTGGGCGCTCGGCGTGGACTATCCGATACGGGTTGCGTCGCTGGGCGGCCGCTATCAATTCGCCGACGATTGGGAGTTCACGGACACCCAAGAAGCAACGTTCGAGTTCCCCGGCGGCGAGACGATCATCTGGCAAGGACAGAGCTGCAACGGCCTGCCGACGTTCGGCCGTTCGCGCGGGACCGCGATTCTCGGAACACAGGGGAGCGTCGTGTTGGATCGCGATGGATACGACGTCTACGATCTCAAGAATCAGGTGGTCAAGCACGTGACGGCGACGCAGCCCAGCGATGGGCTGAATCTCGCTGCCGACGACACCGCGACGGGCCTGCATATTGCGAACTTCGTCGAGGCGATTCGGAGCGGTCAGGGAACGACCTTGCATCAGCCGATCGATCAGGGAGCGAAGAGCGTGCTGCTCTGCCACCTCGGCAACATCGCGCAGTGGACGGGTCGCACGTTGCGCATCGATCCGCATTCGGGTCACATCGTGGGCGACGACGAGGCGATGCGCTTCTGGCAACGGGAGTACGCGCCGGGCTGGGCGCCCGTGGCATAGGCGGGAGACCGGCTCATCCTTCCTGAGGATCGGTTTTTCGATCCGGATCCCGCGGTTCGGCGCGTTGCGCGCGCGCTCTATGAAGAAACGCGCAGTCTGCCGATCATCTCACCGCACGGGCACGTCGATCCGCGGATTCTGGCGGAAGACGCGCCGTTCCCGGAGCCCGCGGCTCTGCTCGTACAGCCCGACCACTATGTGCTGCGTATGCTGTACGCGCACGGCGTGCCACTCGAGGATCTGGGTGTTCCGCGTCGCGACGGCGTACCGGTCGAGACGGATCCCTGCAAAGTGTGGCAGCGATTCGCTGACCACTACTACCTGTTCGACGGAACACCGACCGGCGCGTGGCTCAATTACGAGCTGCATGAGGTGTTCGGCATCCGGGAGCCTCTCTCAGGGGACACGGCGCCACGGATCTACGACGAGATTCGCGAGAAGCTTGGCTCGCCTGAGTTTCGCCCGCGGGCGCTGTATCAGCGATTCAACCTCGAGGTCCTCGCTACCACCGATGGCGCAACGGATACGCTCGACCATCATCGCGCGATTCGCGACTCAGGGTGGAGCGGCCGTGTTATCCCGACCTTCCGGCCGGATGCGCTGTTCCGGATTGCCGCGCCGGGGTGGCCGGAAGCGATCGACGCGCTGGCTGGTGCGACGGGCAAACCGGTGCGCGAATATTCCGAGTTTGTCCGCGCGCTGGCCGAGCGGCGCGGCTATTTCAAGAGTCTGGGCGCGACCGCGACGGACCACGGGGTGCTCGCGCCATACACGGCCGCGCTGCGGCAGGACGCGGCGGAACGTCTTTTCCGGCTGGCTTTAGACGGGAAGGCGGCCGCGGACGACGAGCGGCGGTTCACTGCACATCTTCTCATGGAGATGGCGCGCCTGTCGCTCGAAGACGGGCTGGTCATGCAAATCCACGCTGGGGCATTGCGGGACCATAACCGCGCGATCTTCGATCGCTTCGGACCCGATCGCGGCGGTGATATCCCGGTCGCGACGGAGTTCACCCGCAATCTGCGCCCCCTGCTCAATGCCTACGGGAACGACACGCGATTTACGCTGGTGTTGTTCACGCTCGACGAATCAACCTATAGCCGAGAGCTTGCTCCACTCGCCGGCCACTATCCGGCCGTGCGCCTCGGTCCGCCCTGGTGGTTTCACGATTCGCTGGAGGGGATGCGGCGCTTTCGCGAGCGGACGACCGAGACGGCGGGCATTTACAAGACGGCCGGCTTCAATGACGACACGCGGGCGTTCTGCTCGATCCCGGCGCGGCACGACCTCGCGCGCCGCATGGACGCGAACTACCTGGCAGGCCTGGTCGCGCGTCACGTGATCGCCGAAAGCGATGCGCGCCGCATGGCTCGCGCGCTCGCGTACGAGCTCGTGAAGCAGACATATCGCCTCTGAGTCCGTCCTACCGCAAGTCGACGGCGTACGCGCTATTGTCGCGCGCCACTCCGATGAGCGTGTTGCCGTCGGGGAGGACCAGCAGCAACCCCAGTCCGGTGGGAACGAGAATGCGTTGCAGCACCGTATTGTCGGAGAGACGCACCTTGAGCAGGAGCGCGCGATCCGTTCCGTCCACCGTCTGGCTGAAGTACGCAACCGTCCCGTCGGGAGCGATCGCGGAGACGACCGCCGTGTTCGGATATGCCGGACTCGAGGGATAGTTGAACGTGCGGACCAGCGAAAGGTTGCCGTCGAGCAGCGTTCCACCGAGCAAGTAGTGCGCACCCGCGCTGTCCGTCGATGCGCTCTGGCCAAAGGGCGGGGCTGACGGGAGCGTCACGACCGGCGAAAAGGCGTCCGTCGCGACCGAGTAGATCTGACCAAGATTGCTCCAGATCATTGCGATCCGCGTGTGATCCCGGTTAGGCAGGAACGTGACGAACGTGGTGATGTTGCCCGATTCGCCCGCGTCATTGCGTCGCGTCTCCGTTTTCGTCGCAAGATCGAATTCGTCGACCTCGCCAAACCCGGTCATCGACAGAATCGGCACGAACGCCCGGTTGGTGCTCGCGACTCCAGTCTCCGCGGCCCAATTGTTGGCTGGATCGTGAGTCATGTGCGTGTAGATGACCGTGGGCGAGGGTTGCGTCAGGTCCACCGTGGCGAGAACCACGAAGACGCTATCAGTCACCACCTGATTCGCGAACACAATGCTGTCCGAGCTCGGGGTGAGGTCCATGTGATAACCCCGGGCGTCTGTCGGCAGCGTGATTGGCGGTGCGAAGGTCATGGTCGACACAGGGAGCACACCGATCGTGTACGTGTTCATGAAATAGACGGTGTTGCGCTTCGCGTCGTATATCATGTCCTGGATCCCCGCCTGACCACCCGAGCTCTTGACGGGCTTGCGGACAGCATCTAGCACGCGGAATGATTGATTGAAGCTGTTGCTCAGGTTCCCCGATGAGTCGCGGGCGAACAGCTTGAGAAGCCCGTCCCCGATCCAGCTTTGCGCGACGATCCCGCTGAACGCGTACTGACCCGCGGTCCCCGTTACGGCGAACGAATCCTGGGCGACGACCGGTTGACCCACACGGTACCCGATCCAGGCGAGCTTGTGGTTGTCCGACGCGTCCATCACGCCGCGCAGCGTATCGCCAGGCACGAGCGGATCCGACGACGGTCCGTTGGCATTCGCCCCCGTGATCACCGGCGGCGTGTAATCACCCAGTGTAAGCATCGGACTCGAGGAAACCGGGCTCTTCAAATCGGCGAGATCGAATGCTTGCACCTCGAACGAGACAGTGGCTCCGTAGGACGCCGACTGAGGAACTCGAAATCCCGCACGCCGCACAAACGACGGCGCGAACTGGTAGACCGTGTCCGCCAGACCGGCCAGCACGACGAGACCCCGCACCACCGCACCCGCAACAGCGGCGTTGTCGGTCGCGGTGACGTCCACATAAATGGAATCCCCGGGCTCGAGACTGTCGTGTGGAGTGAGCACCACGCTGGTGACGACCGGCGGCACCGTATCGGCGACGGAGAGCATTACTGGCGTTGAAGCCGCGCTGACCGACCCTCCCGTGGCTGTCGCATTGAACGTGACGGTGCCCAGGATGGGAGGGATGAAGAATGTGTCGACGGCGATGCCGGTGCCCGGTCCAGGAGACTGCGGCACAAACGTGTCCGCAACCGAAATGACGCCTTGCGCCGTTATGACTATCCGGGTGACCGGAAACGAGCCGGAGGGCGTGGCGGTTGCCGTGACCTCGACGCGCTGCAGGGGAAGTAAGCTCGTGGCGGGGCAGGTCTTGGCCGCCGGAGTGCTTCCCAGCCCACACGCGGCAAGCGTGACGCTGATGTCGCGTGCGCCAGTCGTTTGATCGACATGGCAGCTCGCGAGGGCGAGCGCGAGCGGTATTCCCCAGCGGGGCTTCAGCAGCGTACGCACGACGCTCCTCCTGAGGTCGTGACGGGCGCACGAAAACGTGCTCGCGAACAGCGATGTCCGCAACCCCGATTGCCGGGTGCGCTTTACCTATGGCTGGCGTGGAGGAGTGAAACTGGGGCGGGAGGACTCGAACCTCCAACTTCCCGGTTAACAGCCGGGCGGTCTGCCAGTTGACCTACACCCCATCACAGTTTCAAGACGGCAAGTACAAGCTGCAAGACGCCAAGTACAAGTTGCAAGAAAAACAAAAAAAACACCACGACCACGCATTCGCAAGCTAACTTTTCGCATCATGCACGTAACACAAAGTCGCGACGCATGAAGCAAGTCGTCATCCCGCGGCGTGGGCCGCCGGAAGTGCTCGACGTTCGCGAAGTCCCTGATCCAGTCGTGCAACCGGGGACTGTCCGGATCCGAGTGCACGCGGCCGGCGTCAACTTCTCCGATCTGCTGGCCCGGCAGGGGCTGTACCCGGACGCGCCGAAGACACCGTGCACCGTTGGCTACGAAGTCGCCGGGGTCGCGGATGCCCTTGGGTCCGGCGTTACGACACTCCGCGTTGGTGATCGCGTGATCGCGACGACCCAATTTGGCGGCCAAAGCGAGCTGGTCGTCGTTCCTTGGGCCGCGGTCTTTCCACTGCCGAATAATTGGACGTTTGAACAGGGTGCCGCGTTCCCTGTCGTCTACCTGACCGCTCATCACATGCTCGTACGCATCGCCGCCGCGCAGCCAGGTGAGACCGTGCTGCTGCACTCGGCCGCGGGTGGCGTCGGCCTGGCCGTTGCCGAGTTGGGCCGCATCCTCGGCTTGCGGGTCGTCGGGCTCGCCTCACCGCAAAAACACGCCGTGCTGCGCGAATACGGAGTCGAGCCGCTCGACAGCCGGGATCCACGCTGGTTCGAGGCGGCGCGCAAACTTCACCCGCGGGGCTACGATGTCGTGCTGGATGCGATCGGCGGGACTTCGTGGCGGCAGGGTTACAGGCTACTCGCTCCGGCGGGACGTCTCATCTGCTACGGAGCGCAGGCGCTGTCCGAGGGCGAGCACAGAAACATGCTCAAGATCTTGTGGCGGGTGATTCGATTCCCCCGATTCGGTCCGCTCGCCTTGATGAGCGACAATAAGGCCGTCGCGGGCGTCAACCTCGGGCACATCTGGTCGGAGCAAGCGCTCCTCGCGCCTCAGATGGACGCGCTGCTGCGGTATGCTCGCGAGGGAAAGATCACGCCGCGTGTCGACCGCGCGTTTCCGTTTGCGGATGCAGCGGCGGCTCATCGGTACATCCATGAACGACGCAATGTCGGTAAGGTTCTGCTCGTACCCTAACCGCTAATACTTCATTCCGGCCTTTTCGGCAAACGTCTTTACCGCCTCCTGCTCTTCCGCGCTCAGTTTCTCCGGCAGCGTGACGTGCGCTTCGACGTACATGTCGCCGTGCCTGCCGTTTTTCTCGATCCCGTGACCCGCGATCCGGAATTTCTGGCCGTGCTGCGTGCCGGATGGAATCCGCAGCACTACGCTCTTGCCGTCGAGCGTTTTGACCTTGATTCGGGAGCCGAGCAGCGCCTGCGCAATGTTGATCGGCACGACGCCGATCACATCGAGTCCCTCTCGCCGGAAGAACCGATCGGGGGCCACGTGGACGACGACCATGAGATCCCCGCGGCCCTTCGGTCCCTGATTCCTGAGACGCAGCCGCGCGCCGTCTTCGACGCCGATGGGGATATCGACGGTGATGCGCTTTTCGACCCGTACTTCACCGCTTCCCTGACAGGTCGGACAGCGTTGCGATGGGACCGTTCCCTTCCCGCGACAGACGGGACAGGGACGGTTGACGGCGAACCCGCCCTGACCGAACGACACCGTTCCCCGCCCCTTGCACTCCGGGCAGGTATTGACCGTCGCGCCTTTTGCCGCGCCGGAGCCGCCGCAGGTCGGGCAGACCTCGGGCATTGAGAGGGTAATCGGCACCTGCCCTCCCAGCGCCGCGACACGGAACGGAATGGTGA
>DASZNX010000353.1:0-4714 GCA_035551075.1 Gemmatimonadales bacterium
TTTCGCCTACCTGTACGTCCGCTCACGGGAAACAGCGGAAGAGCTGGTGCAGGACGTCTTCGTCCGGCTCTGGGAGCGACATGAGGCGATCGCCGAGGTACGCGCGTACCTCTTCCGTGCGGTGCGGAACGCGGCGTTGACCTGGTTGCGACATCATCGGATCGAGCGACGCTTGGAGCTCGCGCCGGAGGATGGAGCGCCGCCGGGTATGGGTGCGCCGGTGCGACCAGCCGACGCCACCGTGGAATCCGCCGAGCTGCGAGCGGCGGTTCGACGTGCCGTCGCCGGACTGCCTGAGCCGTATCGCGAGGTCCTGACGCTGCGCACGCAGCATCAGTTGTCGTATCCCGAGATCGCCGCGGTGCTCGATATCCCGCTGAAAACAGTCGAAACCCGCGTGACGCGTGCCTTCAAGGCACTGCGGGAGGTGCTCGCCGTCCATCGGTGAAGGGTATTCTGCTGCTCGCGCGTCATTTCCTGTAGCACCCATGTCCGATCACATCGACGATCGCATCCTCGAGCGCTACTGCTCCGGCGACTGCACTCCCGGAGAAAAAGCCGAGGTGGAGCGCTGGGTCGCTGGCGCACCCGAACGGTCCGAGTACATCCGGATGCTCCGCGCCGCGTGGCTCGAAGCCGGAGCAATCGATCGGCCGCCGACAAGCGAACGGCCCGATGTGGACAACGCATGGAGCGCCGTCGCCAAGCGAATTCGCGCGGCGAACCGCCCCGTGCTGCGTTTGGCGACGGAGGCCGCCACGCGGGCGCCGCGCTCGTGGTGGCTACGTTCCCTGGCCATCGCCGCGGGCCTCGCTGCAGTTGTAATCCTCGGCGGAATCATATGGAACCGATTCGGCACGTCGGCGCGTGGGGCGGCACCCGCCATGGCCGAGGTCGCCACCCAGCGCGGCCAACGCGCCAACGTTCGCCTCCCCGATGGTACGCGGATCGTCCTCGGTCCGGCTAGCCGGCTGCGCTATCCAGCGGCCGGTCTCAAGGCCACTCGCCGCCTCGAGTTGGACGGCTTCGCGTATTTCGAGGTCGTCCACGATCCGGCCCGCCCATTCAGTGTCACCACGCCACGCGGCACCGCAACCGACCTCGGCACGCGCTTCGCCATTCGCGCCTATCCCGTCGATTCGGCGATGTCGGTGGCGGTTGCCGACGGCAGTGTGGATCTCGCCTCCATCACGGGCTCGCCGGAACGGCTTGTGCTCTCGACTGGCGACCTTGGTCGCGTCGCGGTGGATGGCCGCCTCGCGGTCGAGCGATCCGCGAATATCGATCGCTTCGTTGGCCTGGGAGAGGGGCGACTGATCTTTCACGACACGCCGCTCCGCGACGCGGTCGTCGATCTCTCACGCTGGTACGATCTCGACGTTCAGTTGGCCGACAGTTCGCTCGGCCAGATCCCGCTGACGGCGTCGTTCACTGATGAGCCCGGCGCCGAGGCACTGCGTCTGATCGCGGCGTCGGTGCACCTGCAGCAAGTGCGGAACGGCCGCGTCGTGGTGTTGTCCCGATGACCCATTCCCGGGAGACCTTCTTTATGGTTCTGCTCCTCGTCGCGCTCGCGTTGCTCGCGGGCGTCCGTGGCGTGAGCGCACAGGAGGCGCTGAGGCTGGCCGATCGCGGGCCGCATTTCATGTACCTCCCGACGGCCCAAAGCGCGCCGCGTCCCGTCGATGTGAGTCGCACAGCCGTCCTCAGGCAGCGCGTGGCGCTCGATCTGGACGGCGTGAGTGTGCCGGAGGCGCTCGCCGAGGTTACCCGGCAGACGGGCCTTGCGTTCGTGTACACGCGGGAGGTCCTGCCTCAGGCGACGCGCGTGAACCTGAAGGCGGAGGAGATCACGGTCGCCGCCGCGCTCACCGAGATTCTGATCGACGCGCACGTCGACGTGCTGCTGTCGTCGCAGCGCCAGGCCGCGCTGGTGAGCCGGCTCGAGGAGCAGACGGGGAGCATCGTGGGCCGGGTGACTGACGCCAAGAGCGGACAGGGGGTACCCAGTGCGCGCGTGAGCTTGAGCGGCGGTCGGTTCATCAGTCTCACGAATGACAGCGGCGCGTTTCGCATGACGGACGTGCCGGTGGGGACGTATACGCTGACCGTGCGGCGGATCGGCTATTTGCAGGCGACGCGGAATATCACCGTGAGTGCCGATCAGCAGGTCGCGGTCGACGTGCAGCTCGAGGTGAGCGTAACGCCGCTCGACGCCGTGGTCGTGACCGGCACCGTTGCGACGGCGCAGCAAAAAGAGCTGCCCAATCCCGTGACGGTGGTGACCGACGCCGACCTGAAGCAACGCGGCGCCACCAAGATCAACGACCTGTTTCGCGGCGAGCTTCCGGGCCTGTTCGCGGCCGACTACGGCGCCGCGAACCACTTCTACGGCGCGCCCGTGTACGTGCGTGGCTCGACGGAGCTGCTCGACGTCCCAACGCTCAAGACCTACATCGACGGCATCGAAATCGCGAATTCACAATTCTTGAACGAGATCGATCCGCAGATGATCGATCACATCGAGATCGTCCGCGGACCCGAGGCGTCCACGCTCTACGGGGCGCAGGCGATGAACGGTGTCATGCAGGTGTTCACGAAGCGGGGCAGCCGCGCGACGCCCACGCGCCTTACCGCGTCACTCGGGATGGGGACGCTCGAGGGAAGTTACGCCACGGGCCCGCAGCACGAGGACGCCGTCGCGGTCACAGGCGGCACAGCCGAGCTGTCGTTCAATCTCGGAGCGACCTACCGCCACGAGGGCGAGTGGACGCCGGGCCACCACTTCGACACGTTCTCGAGCTACGGGACGCTCGCGCTGCGGCCGACCGGCAGTCCGGTGCAGGTGGATATCACGGCCCGCGTGGGTCGGATCACG
This sequence comes from Gemmatimonadales bacterium, assembly GCA_035551075.1. Classification (GTDB taxonomy): domain Bacteria; phylum Gemmatimonadota; class Gemmatimonadetes; order Gemmatimonadales; family GWC2-71-9; genus 20CM-2-65-7. The sequence goes on from DASZNX010000353.1 coordinate 2,879, forward strand.
GGCCAAGGGAGCGGCAACGAAGCCGTTGCCCGAGGCGTGATGGACGGGACGCTGCAGCTGCAGCCCGGGCTCGGCGTCCCCGTGCACAACAACTACTCGCTGCCGCAGCAGACCATCGGGGTCACGGCACGCTACACGCCGCGCGGCAATTGGCGGCACACGTTCACCGTCGGTCTCGACCGCGGAGCAAACGGCAATGAGGCGGTCGTCTATCCGAATTTTGCTCAGCCGGGAGATTCCTTCACGAACGTGTTTTCTTCACAGTCCGCGCGCGCGACGGCGGCCTACAACAGTGCCCTCGATCTGCGGCTGAGTGAGCGAGTCACGGCTAACGTTGTCGCCGGTGCGGACTACTGGAACTACAGCCGCGACAGCTATACCGACTACAACACGACCACCGCTCTCGGAGAGCTCGGGACTGGGGTCGAGGGATCGGTTTTTCTCAACCGCCAGCGCGATCACGCCGCGGGCGTGTTTACCCAGGCCCGATTCGGACTGGACGATGCGCTCTTCCTCACCGCTGGCGCGAGAGTCGATTTCGGACCGGACTTGCCTGCGGACCAGCATCACCGCTACACCGCGCCGCGTGTGGGCGCGAGCTATGTATTCCACACCGGTCCCTTCAGCACCAAACTGCGCGCCGGCTACGGCACCGCCCTGAAGCCGGCGCTTCCGAGCTATAAGGCATTCGTCCAATACGCACCCGATTACATCCAGCTGGCGTCGCCCAATCTCGTGCCCGAGCGACAGACCGGATGGGATGCTGGCTTCGATCTTTACAGCGGCGATCGGGCGTCGCTGACGGTCACGCGCTATCGCCAGCTGGCCAACGATCTGTTCTACTGGACGTTCGGACAGCAGGGTACGATCTCCACGCAGCAGATCGTGAACGTCGCCCGCGTGCGGAATACCGGCTGGGAGCTCGAAGGGATGCTGCGGTTCTTCACCCACATGACCGCGAAGGCGACGTACTCCTATGTCGAAAGCGTGGTCGACTCCCTCGCGCCCGATGATCAGACGGGATTCAAGGTCGGCGACCCGCTTCCCGGCGTCCCGAACCACACCGGCGCCCTCTCGCTCATGGGAACGACCCGGCGGCTCTCCATCGAGGCCGAGGTTACCTATGTAGGGAGATCCAAAAATTACGACCAGGGCAAGGTGTACCAGAGCTACTACCCGCGGCTGGGTGCGCCGGATTACGACGGCGCGTACGCCTGGAAAACGCTTCCCGCGACCTATCGGCTGGGGGTGCGCGCGTCATACGACATCACCTCCCGCTTCACGCTGTTCGCGAACGGCGACAACCTGACGAACGAAATCGTCTACGATCAGGGGTTCGTTCCCATCGATCAGCTGGGGAGGAAGACCCTGTTCGGCCTGCGGGTGCGTTGACGCGACGATGAAGGCCCGCTCCACGTTCGGCGCCCTGATCCTCGCGATCCTATCGGCCCGGGTCGCCGCGGCTCAGGCGCCGTCGCCACCTGTGAGTGTCGCGGACTTGATCGGGATGACGCTGTTCGGGAGTGACCCGCACACCGGCGGCCTGGAGTTGGACGCGCACGTGCTGTCGCCCGACGGATCGCGATTGGCGGCGGTGCTCCAGCGGGGCAACCTCGGGACGAACACGCTGGACTTCGCGCTGGTCGTCTTCCCGGTGTCGGACGCGCCGGGCCCGGTGCGCCCCGATACGCTGGTGACGATGTCGACACCGAAGAACGATCCCGCGATCTCGAGCGTGCAGTGGCTCGCCGACAGCCGGACGATCGCATTTCTCGGCGCCCCGGCGGGCCAGCTGCCCCAGATCTACACCGTGGACGTCACGACGCGGAAAGTGAC
>DASZNX010000354.1:0-1506 GCA_035551075.1 Gemmatimonadales bacterium
TCGTCAGCGTGTTCGAAGCGGTGGGCGCCGCCGGCGCGGGGCGAATGCCGCAGAGTGAGCTGCTCGAGATCGAGCGGCGCGCGTGTCCGGGCGCGGGGTCATGTGGCGGCATGTTCACGGCGAACACGATGTCCGCGGCGATCGAGGCGATGGGCATGAGTCTGCCCGGGTCCTCGACCATGGCGGCGGAGGATCAGGAGACCGCCGATGCCGCGGCCCGCGCAGCGGTGGTGCTGGCGGACGCCGTTCGCGCGCGCCGGCTGCCGCGCCAGATCGTCACGCGTCAGGCGCTCGAGAACGCCATTGCGGTCGTCATGGCGATCGGTGGATCCACCAACGCGGTGCTGCATCTGCTTGCCATCGCGCGCGCGGCGGGCGTGCCCCTGGCTATCGATGACTTCGAAACCATTCGCAAGCGCGTGCCAGTGCTGTGCGATCTCAAACCATCGGGTCGCTACGTCACCACCGATCTGCACCGGGCCGGCGGCATTCCGCAGGTGATGAGCATCCTGCTCGCGAACGGCGTGCTGCACGGCGACGCGCGCACGATCGAAGGCCGGACCGTCGCGGACGTCGTCAAGGACGTTCCGAAGCAACCGTCACGGGATCAGGACGTGATCCATCCGTGGGATCGCCCGCTCGCGCCGTCTGGTCACATCGTGGTGCTGCGCGGCAATCTCGCTCCCGACGGTGCGGTCGCCAAAGTGAGTGGCCACGGTCCTCATGAGATTACCGGTCCCGCCCGCGTCTTCGATTCCGAGGAAGCGTGTCTTGCCGCCATTCTCGCGGGCGACATCCACGCGGGTGATGTGATCGTGATCCGGTATGAGGGGCCGAAAGGCGGTCCCGGGATGCGCGAGATGCTGGCGCCGACTGCAGCGCTCGTCGGCGCCGGGTTAGGCGACTCCGTGGGACTGATCACGGACGGTCGGTTTTCCGGCGGCACGCACGGCCTGGTCGTGGGGCATGTGGCGCCGGAGGCAGCAGCGGGCGGCCCGCTCGCGCTCGTGCGTGACGGCGATTCGGTAACGATCGACGCCGCGCATCGTGAGCTACGGATCAACGTGGCCGAGCGCGAGCTCGCGGCGCGGCGCGGCGCGTGGAAGCCGCCCGCTCCTCGCTATACGACCGGCGTGCTGGCGAAGTATGCGCGACTGGTATCGAGCAGCAGTCAGGGCGCCGTTACGGACCAGGTACCATGACCGCGGTCGCGATTCAGGGCGAGGCGGGGTCGTTCAGCCATACCGCGGCCCTCGACACGCATGGCCCCCAGGTCGAGCTCGTCCCTTGCACGACCTTCGAAGAGCTGTTTCAGGCGGTCGAGGGAGGCGTCGCACAGCGCGGCGTCGTCCCGATCGAGAACACGCTCGCCGGTTCGGTGCACGAGAATTACGATCTGCTGAGCGCGCACCGACTGCACGTCGTGGGCGAGACGCAGGTGTGGATTCATCACTGCCTCATTGCGCGGCCGGGAACGGCGCTGCCCGATGTTCGCCGCGTCGCGTC
>DASZNX010000355.1:0-1725 GCA_035551075.1 Gemmatimonadales bacterium
TCCGGGCGCGTTTCTCGACGGCGGCCGTTACGCCGAGATCACGACGAATGGCGTCGAGCTGAAGCAGTTCACAACGGGACAACTTCGACCCGCTTGAGCTTCTCGCCGAGGAACAGCGCGCCGACCTTGCGAAAGTGCGGCTCGTCGTCGGATACCACGAAGTGATGGTCGTGCCTCCCACCGTTCGCGAGTAGACCGCGCTGCTCGAGCTCGGTGGCCACCACCTTCGCCGTCTCTTCCGCGGAGTCGACCAGCTTGACCTCGGCGCCCATTACCCGGGCGAGCAGCGCTTTCAGCAGCGGGTAATGCGTGCAGCCCAACACGAGCACGTCGACCCGGGCGCGCCTGAGAGGCTCGAGATATTCCCGCGCGATGAGCTCGGCAGCGGGATGCTCGAACCATCCTTCCTCCACGAGGGGCACGAACAAAGGGCACGGCCGGCTCTGCACGCAGGCGTCGGCCCTGAGCGCTTTGATGGCGCGCTCATAGGCCCCGCTCGCGATTGTGCCGGCGGTCCCAATCACGCCGATGTTGCCGGTCCGAGTCGCCGCCACGGCCGCGCGCGCCCCGGGTTCGATGACGCCAACGACCGGCACCGGGGACTGATGTTGCAGCGAGTCGAGCGCGTGGGCCGTGCTCGTGTTACACGCGACGACCACCGCTTTCACGCCGCGCTGCAGCAGAAACGCGAGGATCTCACCACTGTAGCGGCGGACCGTGTCGGGCGACTTGGGTCCGTAGGGGACGCGGGCCGTGTCGCCGAAGTAGATCACCGACTCGCGCGGCAGTCGCTCGAACAGCGCCCGCGCGACCGTGAGCCCGCCGATCCCCGAATCAAACACGCCCAGCGGCGCAGCGTTCATTGCGCGATGCGCGGCAGCGGAACTGTGACCCCGATGCCGTTCGGGATGGCCTGAACCTTCAGATCGGGCGGAAAATCCTGGAGGTGTGCGGAGACGTACGCTTCCATGCCGGCAAAGAGATGATTGAAGATCCAGAGCACCGTCCAGTCCTGAACTTCCTGGCGCTTCAACTTGAGATTGTGCTGCGAATGAATCTTCTCCATGTAGTTCGCTTCGCCTTGCGCCTTCAAGGTCATCATCGCCGTAACGCCTTCCCAAGTCACGAATGCCGCGCCGGTGATGTGCCGTCCGGTCACGGCCTGGCCCCATCCAGGAAGGAAGAACGAGCGCCAGAACGCACCCATGGGTCTGATGCCATGATGCATCGTGTCGGCGGGCAAGACGATATGAGAAGTATCCGTTCGGGTCGTATCCTGGCCTGCAACTCGGCACGTCGGCACGATGGCAAAAATCACGAGACACGTCGGCACGACTGCACGTCGGCACGCAGTCATCATCGAGCCACCAACACATTCAGTCGCCCGCGCTGCAACTCTACCGTGCACTCGTTCACTCCAGGCTCACGCAGCTCGCCATCGATATGCAGCACGATCGGCTGCTCCGGTGAGCGGAGCGTGAGCTTCGCCGTTTTGATGATGGCCACCTCGCGCATTGTGACGTGGGTCCCGGTCATCACGCGCGGGAGCGCGAGCAGAAACCGCGGCAGCGACACGCGCCGGACCAGGCACACGTCCATCTTGCCATCCGCGGGGTCGGCGTCGGGCGCGACCCGATAACTGCCGCCCGCCCACGTGCCATTGCATACCTCGACCATCATCATGTACCCCCGCTCGCGAAATCCGGGCGCGGCGATGTCGAACAC
>DASZNX010000356.1:0-9014 GCA_035551075.1 Gemmatimonadales bacterium
GTTGTCACAAGGACTGGACGCTATGTGCACGCGATGTAAACGGTTGTCGCAAAGTGAATCTTGAGACGTTTTGAGCCTGGTGCCCAAGCGGCAACAAAAGGTGCCTGCTCGCGGAAATTCGGTGAGGGCCGGACCCGTCGACCTCGGTATCCTGGCGCATGGGACATTTCAAAAAGTTGAAAGCATGGGAACATGCTCGGGCGTTGGCCGTCTTCTCGAAGCCATTGATTGAGCGCCTGCCGTCCACGGAGCGCAGCGGATTGGCTGATCACTGGCGACGAGCCACATCAAGTGTTGTGCTGAACATCGCTGAGGGTGCGAGTCGACGGGGAAACAAGGAATTCCGAAAACACCTCGGGATCGCTCGTTCTTCATTAGATGAGGTCGAGGCGATCATCGACTTGGCGGTAGGGTTGGACTATCTACAGCGACAGGATGTCGTAAAGGTGTCGGCGGTTCGCGACGAATGCGCTCGCACCGTCTACGGGTTGATGCGGAAACTGGGAGATGGCGGGCAGTGACCTACTTCGCAACTTCGCCGTCTGCGCAACTTGTCTGAAGGCTTGAGGCTTAGAGGCGCGTTGGTGGCGGAAGGGGTGCAACCGGAATCGTCCCCTCTTCCGGTTCGGGTGTGAAGTCTTCGCCCGGATTGATGAATCTGTCCCGCTCGAAGTTGTATTGCTTGTCGTACAAATGGCGATACCGACCATTGGCCTCGAGCAGCTCCTCGTGCGTGCCGCGCTCGACGATTTGCCCCGCCTCGATCACCAGAATCTGATCGGCGCTGCGGATCGTGGACAACCGATGTGCGATGACGAACGTCGTACGGCCGCGCCGCAGCGCCCGCAGGCCGTCCTGAATCTTTGCCTCGCTCTCGGAATCGAGACTCGAGGTCGCCTCGTCCAGTACCAGAATCCGGGGATCGGCGAGGATGGCGCGCGCGATGGAGATGCGCTGCCGCTGCCCCCCCGACAGCTTCACGCCGCGCTCGCCGACCACCGTGTCGTACTTATCGTCGAACTGCTCGATGAATTCATCGCAATGCGCGATCCGCGCGACCGCCTCCACTTCCGCCCGCGTGGCGTGCGGCTTCGCAAAGGCGATGTTTTCGGCGATCGTGCCGTCGAAGAGAAAATTGTCCTGCAGCACGACGCCGAGCTGCGTGCGATAGTCGGCGAGCGGCACGGTGGCGAGATCGCGCCCGTCGACCAGCACCCTGCCCTGCTCCGGCCGATTGAACGCGAGCACCAAACCAATCAGCGTGCTCTTGCCCGAGCCCGATGAGCCGACCAGGGCCGTGGTAGATCCGGCGCGCACGCGCAACGAGATGTCCTTGAGCACCGGCACGCCGGGCTTGTAGGCGAACGTGACGTGCTCGAACGCGACGTCACCGCGGATGGGACCCAGCGGCGCACGTTGGGCATCCTCGGCGTCCTCGGTCGTGACCCGCCGGAGCTCGTGAATCCGGTCGAGACCCGCAAAGGCCTCCGTGATTTGCGTGCCGATCGACGCGATGTTGATCAGAGGCAAGGCGACAAGTCCGACAAAGAACACGTACTGGACGAATTGCCCAAGCGTCATCGTCTGATTGAGAACCGACCGGCCACCCACCAGAATCATCACGACCGCAATCGCGCCGACGACGAGCTGCGCGAAGGCGCCCACGCCCGAGACGCCGGTCATCGTGGTCGCGACGTTGCGGAACAGCCGGTGCGCCCCGCGGGCGAATACCAGCCGCTCCCCGCGCTCCGAGCGGTACGCCTTCACAATGCGAATGCCGCCGAGCGTTTCGGCAAGCCGGCCTGTGACTTCGGCGTTGATCTTGCCGCGATCGCGAAACAGCGGCCGCAGCTTCGAGAACGCATAGGCCATTCCGCCGCCAAACACGGCCAGGATGAGAATCGAGAGCGAGGTCAACTTCCAGTTCAACCAGAACAGCACCGCCAGTGCGATCGCGGCGGTGACGAGTCCGCCCAGAAGCTGCACCAGGCCGGTCCCGACGAGATTCCTGATGCCTTCCGCATCCGTCATGATGCGGGAGATCAGGATGCCCGTCTTGGTCGAGTCGAAGTATGCGATCGGCAGGCGCAACACATAGGCCTGGATCGACTTGCGCATGTCGGTGATGGCGCGCTGGGCGGCGACCCCCAGGATCTGCGACAGCCCGAACGAGCTGATCGACTGGACGAGCGTCGCGGCGGCCACGGCCACGGCGATGATCCCGAGCAGCTGGGCGCGATGCTGTCCAATCACGCCATCGATCAGGTAGCGCGATGACCATGGCAGCACGAGGCCTGCGAGCCGGTTGATCAGCATCAAGGTCAATCCGATGCCGAGACGGCTGCGATGTTGCCAGACGAGCTGGCGCGCCTCGCGCCAGGCATTGGCGTAATTGGGTTTGGGTTTCTTGTCGGCCACGGCGAAGAAGGTTACCTGGTCGCGACCGGACGGACCAGGAGTCCCGTGGTCGAGACGCGCACCTCGTACGTGGCGCCGCCCGGCGCTGTTGCGCCGATGAACGTCGCCGAGCCATACTCGGCATCGACGAGGGGACGGAGCACCCAGTAGCGGTGGGCGAGATCGAACGCATTGAAGGGCTTCGCGGTGGCGAGCGAGAACACCGTGCGCTCGCGGGTCTGCTCGTCACGGAGCGCCTGATAGCGGCCCGCGATGCGATCGAGCTCATAGGATGTCGTCAGCCCGAGCAGATTCCCGATCGGGCGCCACTTGAGCACGTGTGCGTCCACGTACACTGCGTCGCCGGCGAGATCGAACATGTGCAGGCTGTTGTCCGGAAGGGTGACGGTCGCGCGAAACCGCTGCGGGCCAAGCGGCTCCGTCTTGATGGTCGCCGCGACGACCTCCTGCGTGAGCGCGCGGTACCCCCGAATCCCCACGGTGATCGCGCCGCACAGGATACCGATCGAGAGGCACAGCGCGGCAGCGAGCAACCCTACGCCGGCGCCCACGCGATGGCGGTTACGCCACGCCGATCCGGCGGCGATGATGAAGATCACCGCCAGCAGATCGAACGCGATCATAACGATGCGCACGATGCCAGTCATCCCCTACACGATAAATAGTGGTAGGCTCTGGCGCGAACTGCGCGCGTTCAACACCTTGCACGCTCACTGAGAAGGGGGCCGAGGCGATGAGAGCCAGGGGTGCCATCAAGCGCTCGACGCTCGTCACGCTGGCCGTCATCGCGGTGGTCATTGCGCTCTTCTTTTATATGTCGACGGCGCGGGCCACCGAAGAATGCACGGTCTGCATGGAGTTCAATGGCCGTTCGAACTGCGCGGCCGCCGCCGGCCGCACGGCCGCCGAGGCCACCGAGACGGCGCACAATACCGCGTGCGGTCCGATCGCGAGTGGCATGAACGAAACGATCGCGTGTGGCAATCGCGCGCCACTCTCCGTGCAATGTCGCACGCCGTGAATCCCGGGTTCGCCCTTCCGCGGGTTGCCATTCCCGCCGTTCTGCTGCAGACCGGCGGTGGCAAGCGCAGCGGCGAGATCTACGTAATGGAGCGCGTGCCGCAGCACGCGGGCCATGAGACCGCGCTCGACATGCTCAATCGGCCGGAAGGATTCTTCGCGTTTCGGCCCAAGGACGACAGCAAGGCCGTACTGCTGGTCACCAAGGCGCGGACCGTGACGCTGACGGTGCCGCGAATCAGGACGGACGAAGACCCCGAGCGCCTGTCGGCAGCGCGTACGGGCCGGCTCGAGCTGACGCTGGCAGATGGATCGCGGCTCAGCGGATCCGCCACGATCGAGATGCCGCAGCACCACTCCCGACTGCTCGACTATTTGAATGCGGCGGCGGAACCGTTCTTCGCCATTTGGACCGCCGATGAGGTTCACCTCGTCAACCGCGCGCACGTCCTCTATGCGCGGCCTGAGGACTGATCGATGCCCTCACGACTCGACCCGTTCGTTGATGCCATGCTGCGCGAGCGCGCGGACCAGCTATACCTGCTGCCCGACGAGCCGGTCACGCTGGTCAAAGACGGCAAGCCGCGCAAAGTGTCCAAGCAGCCGCTCACCGATCAGCACATCTACGCGCTGATGGTCGAGGTCGCGCCGCCCGAGGCGGCCGACAAGATCGACCATAACTCCGAGACCGAATTCGATTACGCGGCCAACCAGGGCCTGGTCCGGGTCAGGATCGTCCCGGAAGCGGGACGACTGACGGCGGTCATCTCGGCGGTCCGCGGAGGGCCGGCGGTGAGTCCCGGTGCTCCCGCTCCGTCGCCCTCTGCCGCTCCCAAGCGGGCCTCCGCACCGCAGCCGCAAATACGTCTCGAGTCAGCGGCAGCGCCGGCCGCGCTTCCGGTCGAATTCGCCACCTCGCAGTTCCAGGCCGCTGAGCAAAGCCTCGGCAAAATGCTGAAGATGCTGGTTCATTCGGCAAGTTCCGATCTGCACCTGCGTGTCGGCGAGCCACCCCTCTTCCGCACCCATGGCGAGATCAAACGCCAGAGTGGCGAAGCGTTGAGCGTGAACGACCTCGAGCTGCTCGTCCTGTCCATCATGCCCGAGCGGAATCGCGAACAATGGAAAGAAACCGGAGACACGGATTTCGCCTATGAAATCACCGGGCTGGCGCGATTTCGCGTCAACGCGGCGCGCGACCGCAGGGGCCCCGTCGCGGTATTCCGGGTGATCCCGGCAAAGGTCGTCACCGTCGACGAGATGGGGCTGAGCGAGGAGGTGCAGCGGCTGTGCTATCTCACCAAGGGGCTCGTGCTCGTTACCGGACCTACGGGCTCAGGCAAGTCCACCACACTCTGCGCCTTGATCGACCTGATCAACCGGACACGCACCGACCACATCATCACGATCGAAGATCCGATCGAGTTCGTGCATGAGAACAAGAAATGCCTGATCACGCAGCGGCAAGTGCACGTGCATACCGAAAGCTTCAAGACCGCGCTGCGGGCCGCGCTGCGGGAAGACCCCGACATCGTGCTGGTCGGCGAGATGCGCGACCTCGAGACGATCGCCATCGCCATCGAGACCGCGGAAACGGGACACCTGGTCTTTGGGACGCTACACACAACCACGGCCGCCTCCACGGTAGATCGCATCATCGATCAGTTCCCGGCGGACCGGCAGGCGCAAATTCGGGTCATGTTGTCGGAGTCGCTGAAAGGCGTGATCTCACAGACGCTCTGCAAACGAGCCAACGGTGGACGTGTGGCCGCGCGGGAGATCCTGCTCACCACACCCGCAATCTCGAATCTCATCCGCGAGGGTAAGACGTTCCAGATCCCCTCGATCATCCAGACGAGCAAGAAGCTCGGGATGATTACCCTCAACGATGCGCTACTCGAGCTCGTGGAAAAAAAACTGGTCGATCCGGATGAAGCCTACATGAGGTCTGTGGAAAAAGCGGGACTCATGGCGAGTTTGAAAGCAAAGGGCTTCAAGGTGACTCTCACGCCCGAGGCTTAGTCTCTCCGGACGAGATAGGCCGGGGTATATCGATTATGCGTGTGTGGCGGGGTTCTCCTTACCCCCTGGGCGCGACGTGGGACGGCCAGGGGGTAAATTTTGCGCTCTTTTCCGAGTTCGGCACGGGCGTTGAGCTCTGCCTGTTCGATGCGCCAGATCAGGCGGATCAACGGCAGATCATCAATGTCACCGAGCGCACCAATCAGGTGTGGCACTGCTATCTCCCGGACGTCCGGCCCGGCCAGTTATACGCGTACCGCGTGCATGGTCCGTACGAGCCGGATCAAGGGCTGCGCTTCAATCCCGCCAAACTCGTGCTGGATGCCTACGCGAAAGCCATCACCGGTCAGGTACGATGGGACGACACGCCGTACGGCTACACGATCGGGACTCCCGATGAGGATCTGACGCGCGACGATCGCAATTCAGGCGGAGCGATGCCCAAGTGCATCGTCATCGATCCCGCATTCGACTGGCAGGATGATCGGCGCCCACGAATTCCGTGGAACCGCACCGTCATCTATGAATGCCACGTCAAGGGGATGACGATCCGCCATCCCGACGTCCCGGAGCAGCTGCGCGGCACCTACCTTGGACTCTGCACCGAGCCCATCGTCGAGCATTTTCGCGCGCTCGGCGTGACGAGCGTCGAGCTCTTGCCGATTCACCACCACATCACCTCGCGGCGCCTCGCCGACCGCGGCCTCACCAATTATTGGGGCTACGACTCGATCGGGTTTCTCGCGCCCGACGCGCGCTACGCGGTCCGCGATCAGGTCCGCGAGTTCAAACAGATGGTGCGCGGCCTGCACAGCGCGGGCCTCGAGGTGATTCTCGACGTCGTCTACAACCACACGCCCGAAGGCGACCATCTGGGGCCGACACTCGCCTTCAAGGGCCTCGACAATCGCGCCTATTATCATCTCGCGGCCGACGACCTGCGGCATTACCAGGACTTCACGGGCACCGGCAACAGCCTGAACATGAGCCACCCGAACACGCTCCAGCTCGTGATGGATTCGCTGCGCTACTGGGTGATGGACATGCACGTCGATGGGTTCCGCTTCGATCTCGCGCCCGCGCTCGCCCGCGAGTTGTGGGAGGTCGACCGCCTGAGCGCGTTCTTCGACGTGATTCACCAGGATCCGGTCCTGTCGCAAGTAAAACTGATCGCCGAGCCGTGGGATGTCGGGCCCGGGGGCTATCAGGTGGGAAAGTTTCCCGTCGGCTGGGCGGAGTGGAACGGCCAATACCGCGACACCATGCGGCGCTTCTGGAAAGGCGAGGACGGCCAGATCGCCGACGTCGCGTCCCGTCTCTCCGGCTCCGCCGACATTTATCAGTGGACCCAACGCGCGGCGTACGCGAGCATCAACTTCGTCATCGCGCATGACGGCTACACCCTGCACGACCTCGTGACCTACGAGGAGAAACACAACGAGGCGAACGGCGAGAACAACGAGGACGGGTCGAACGACAACATCAGCCGCAATTGGGGTGTCGAAGGCCCGACCGATGACGCGGGCGTGCTCGATGCGCGTTACCGCGCGATGCGGAATTTCCTCGCGACGCTGGCTTTCTCGCAGGGCGTGCCCATGATCGCGCACGGCGACGAGCTCGCGCGCACGCAACGGGGCAACAACAACGCCTATTGCCAGGACAACGAGATCACCTGGGTGAACTGGACGCTCGATGAGCGGCAGCAGGCGTTACTCGATTTCGCGCGCCAGGTTTTTGCGATCCGCGCCGACAATCCCGTGCTCCGGCGGCGCACGTTCTTTCACGGCCAGGTGGTCGAGCACCCGGGCCTGAAGGATCTCACGTGGCTGCGCGCGGATGGGAAGGAAATGATGCAGGACGACTGGAAGGACCCCCACGCGCACGCACTGGGAATGCTGATCAACGGCGAGGCGACCGACGAGACGGACGACACAGGCGAGCCGATCAAAGGCGATACGATGTTGTTGCTCATCAACGGCGGCGACGCCGATGTAGACTTCCCGCTGCCGGATCATGGCGGCTGGAGTCCCCTGATCGACACGGCGCGCCCGCTCGAACACCCGGCCGATCATTATCCGTTGAGCGCCAACTCGCTGGTGTTGCTGCGCCTCACGCGGCTGTGACCAGTATCACAAGTTACCGTCCTGCTTAGCGTTACCATTCTTCGGCGGATCCGCCGCTGCGGCGGGTCCGCCTCCTTTTTTTAGGACGACCGGCGCCCTGCGCCGCGGGATGCGCCCCCTTGCGCCCCCCGCGACGTGGATGCTGCCCGTCTCAGCACGGAGCTGGGGACAGGCATGCACCGAAGTGCTTCGTGGCGACTGCTGGCGGGCGCGCTGCTCCTTTCAGGAGCGGCGTTCGCTTGCGTTGTCACCGATGCCCTGACCGGTCCCGAAGCCACGCGCGTCGTGCTGCGCTATACCGGCGATACCGTGTTGACGGTCGGAGACGTCGCCGCCTTCGCATTTACGGTCGAGGTCGGTGGCGCCCCCGTCGCGAACCCTCGGCTCCGGTATGTCATCGATGATTCCGGCGTCGTCTCGCGCACGCCGGCGGGTGATTCGCTGATTGCCCGCCGGCGCGGGCACGCCCACCTGACGGCGATGTTGTCCAGTCCAATCCTGCCCACCGCTCCTTCGTTGACCGTTCCGCTCGATGTCGTCGTGGCTTCCGTCGCAGTCTCGCCGGCTGCCGACACCCTCACCAGCCTCGATGACACCCTGCTTCTCGCGGCTCCCGCATACGACGCGCACGGGAATGTGGTGTCCGGCGCGACGGCCACATGGATGTCGTCGGATACGTCGGTCGCATCGTTCGTGGCGCCGGGACGACTCGTGGCGCGCGCCAACGGTCGCATTTCCGTCATGGCGCTCGTCGATAACGACACCGGGACCGCAAGCATCGTCGTCGCCCAGCGGCTCGATCGCCTGCGGCTGACGCCGGCGCCGCTCCAATTGACCGCGCTCACCGCGGAGACGACCGTGGTAGCGACCGCTCTCGACGCGCGGGGCCATGTGCTTTCGGGCGTCCCCGTGAGCTGGACGAGCGATGCGCCGACGATCGCCAGCGTCACGGCGGACGGCCGCGTGCGCGCGATCGACAATGGCACCACTCGCCTGCGCGCCCAGAGCGGCGCCGTGCAGGACACGCTCTCCGTGCTCGTCGAGCAGCTGGCGCAACGCGTGGTGATCGTGCCCGACCCGGTTCCGGCAATCGTTTCGCTCGGCGACCAGGTGTCGCTTGCGGCGAGCGCGACCGATGCGCTCGGCTTTTTGGTGGCGGTGCCGAATAAGACGCCGTCCTGGGCGACGCTCGATCCGACGATCGCAACGGTCGATCGCAACGGCCTCGTGACCGGTGTCGGTACCGGTACTGCACGGATTATCGCGGTCATGGACGCGGCGCGCGACACTGTGCGCGTGGCCGTCGGTGACCTCCCGGCATCGATCGCCATCCAACCCAGCGGCGCCACTCTGACGAGCTTGAAGGATACGCTGCTGCTCTCCGCCACCGTGCGGAACAGTCGCGGCAATCTCATTCAAAACCCTGGGCTG
>DASZNX010000357.1:0-2786 GCA_035551075.1 Gemmatimonadales bacterium
CCGCTGTCACGCAGCATGGTCGACGTCACCATCGTGCAAACGGTCGCCGCCGCGCTTTGCCTGACCATTCTCCTGGCGATCGCGCGGCCGCTCGCGAGCAAGGGCGCCGTGATATCCGGCAGCGCGGCCGGCGCACTGCTCCGGCTGGCTGGATCGGTGGTGGTGGGTGCGGCACTGGGGATTGCCATGGCGCAGTATCTCCGTGCGATTCGCGTGATGTGGGTGCTCTTGGGATTCGCTTTTCTCGTTGCGCAGATCGTCCGTTTGACCGGCTTGGATGCCGTGCTGCTTGGCCTCGCCGCCGGATTCACGCTGCGGAATGCGGTGCCGGTCGACAGCGTGCGTCTCGACGTGGAGCTTGAACGGTGCGCACTCCCCGTCAATGTCGTATTTTTTGCGCTCGCGGGAGCCGGGCTGCTGTTCGATCCGCTGGACGAGCTCGGCCTGTGGCCCTGGGCGCTGCTGCTCGTGGCGCTGCGATTCAATGGTCTGCGCTGGGGCCTCCAGCTGGCTGAACGGTTGGACGTGAGGCTGGGCAACCCGGCAATCGCGGCGGAGATGGGCAAATACGGCTGGCTGGGCCTGGTTTCCCAGGGAGGAACGGCCATCACGCTCGCCGCCGTGCTACGCAGTGCGTTTCCGGAATGGAATGTCTCGTTGGAAGCGCTGCTCGTGGCGATGGTCGGACTGCACGAAGTGGTCGGTCCGATCTGCTTCCAATGGGCTTTGCGACGCACTGGTGAAGTCACGGAACGACGGGTGGACCGTGGGGGACAGGGGGAGGGAGATGTTGCAGCGACCGCTTTGGTGGTTGACGGCGACCATCTGGTTAGCCGCGTGTAGCAACAGCAGCGGACCGGGCATTCGTCCCTGCACGGGCGGCACCGCAGTCACTCTCACCCTTATGCAGTACGTCTCGCTCGACGGGACCGCCCAATCGGGCTGCGTCGAATTTCCTGCCGCCGCCTCATCTGCTGAATACCTCGTCGTGCCGCAGCTCGCGACCGGCACGCCCGGCCAGATGACGACCTTCCAGCTTGGCGGCGACACGCTCCGGCCGATTACCGCGACTCCCTCCGTGGCGGCGAACGAGGCCGGATCGAGTGCTGCGGAGCGCTTTCACGCGTTTCTCCGGCTGGGCGACGAGCAGCGCTCGTGGGGTGGCCTGATCCCTGCGCCTCCCGCGCCGCTCCCGGCTTCCCCCGCATCGCCGGCGATCGCGGCGGGGCCGCCCACCCTGAACAGCCTTCGCTCGTTCATGGTTTGCGCCAAGATCGACTGCTCGCGCTTTGACAAAGTCTGGGCGCGGGCCCGCGTGGTGAAATCCAAAGTGGCGATTTACGTGGATACCCTGGCGCCCCCGAACGGGCTCGATCCCGTCGCGGTCGACAGCATCGCCAACGTGTTCGATCAACGGCTGTACGGAATCGATACCGCGGCGTTCGGCAGAGAATCGGACATCGACAACAATACGGTGGTGCTCATCCTCATGACCAACGTCGTGAACAAGCTGGTCACGAGTGCCGAATGCGATAAGAGCGGATTCGTCGCCGGGTTCTTCTTTGGCGCCGACCTGGATCCTGCCTACCGCAACGATTCGCGCTCGAACAAGGGAGAGGTGTTCTACACAGTCGTCGCCGATCCGTTGGGAACGCTGAGCTGCAGTCACACCACGGCGGAGATTCAGGCGTTTCTTCCGGTCACCCTCGTGCACGAGTTTCAGCACATGATCAGCTTCAATCAGCACGTGCTGGTGCGCGGTGGCAGCGGAGAGGTCCTGTGGTTGAACGAGGGATTCTCGCATTATGCCGAGGAGCTCGGCGGCAGGAGCTACGAGACGACCGGCGATGCCAGGCTCACGGACTGCACGGTCGGGGCGACGAGCTGCCGGTTTTACATCGGCGACCTGATCAACGCGTACAAGTATCTGGATTCCACGCAGAATCATTTCCTGCTGCCGACGGCCGGCATCGGCACGCTGGCGGAGCGGGGCGCGGCCTGGCTGTTCGTGCGCTATGTAGTCGATCGCTACGCGGCGGGCGCCACGATGGCGCAATGGAATACACTGACCAGATCTCTCGAGCAGACCGGCAACACAGGCGCCCAGAATATCGCCACGGTCACGGGCACGCCGTTCGCGGACGTCGTCAGTCGCTGGGCGTTGGCGAACTGGATGACCGATGATGGCGCGGCGCCCCCGGAGCTGCGCTATGACTCCTGGGGGCTGCATGCGGTGTTCGCCTCGCTGAACTCGCAGCGCCCCACGATTTTTCCGCATCAATATCCGCTGATTCCGGCCGTGAGCGCCGGGCGCGCTGTCGATCTCAGCAGTACGTTGCGCGCGGGCTCGGGGGTGTACATGCGCGCCACCCAGGTTGCCGGCGATCCTGGCTTCACGCTGCACCTCACCACGCCGTCCGGCTCGCTCATCAACGCGGCGTACGTCCCGCGGTTGAACGTGATTCGGCTGCAATGAGGTGGCCGGGCGGCGCGGCGGCCGGACAGCCGCGGTGGTCGATCGCGATTGCCATTGCGCTCCTGGCCCTCTGGCCATCCGGCCCCCTCGCTTGGCTCGGGGCAGGCAGTCTGGCCGCCCAAAGTGAAGGGTCCATCCTCACGGCTCTGCCCGGCTCGACGCGCGCTGCCGGGCTGGGTGGCGCCGGCGCCGCGCTGGTGGGTGATGCGGGCGCAGTGTTCGCGAATCCCGCGGGCATCGCCACGATTCGCCACCTGGGCCTCGAGGGCTCATACGAGCCGTACCTCGAGGGCACCGCGATCACCACCGC
>DASZNX010000358.1:0-3917 GCA_035551075.1 Gemmatimonadales bacterium
ACCGCGCATCGCATGCGTGACGGAGACTTCGAGCGCGCGATCGCGACCGCGACCGACAGCGGTGAGATGTACGACCTCGTGGCGGTCGGCGGCGGTATCAGCGGGCTCGCGGCGGCAGTCTTCTTTCAGAAAAAACGCGGCGGTCGCTGCCTCGTCATCGACAACCACGCGATCTTCGGCGGGGAGGCCAAGCGCAACGAGTTTCGCGTCAACGGCCAGACCGTCGTGGCGCATCAGGGATCAGCGATCTTCCTCGTCCCGCAGCAAGGCGGCTACACCGACAGCTTTTACAAACTCATCGGAATGGACCGGTCGGCGTTCGACTATCAGACCTGCGCTGAGATGCCGCTGGGCCAGTCCCCATACGAGGAGCCGCGGCAGTACGGCTTCTTTTTCGGATCACGGTTTGGACAGCAGCCCGGGGTGTGGGTGATCGATCCGTGGGGAAAAAACCTCGCTGGAGCGCCGCTCTCGGACGCCGCGAAAACAGAGTTGCTGCGCTGGCGGAACGGCGACACCCGTACGGCTCCGCGACCGCAGACCGAAGGTGACACGATCTCCCGGCAGCTCGACAGCACCACGCTCGAAGAGCATCTCATGGCCCGCCATCAAATCAGCCGAGAGACCGTGCGGACCTTTCTCTCGCCCGTCGAGGGCGGGGGCTACGGCCTCGGCCCGGACGTGTTATCGGCGTACTGCAACTACGCGATCGAGACGCAATTTCCCGGAGATGGCGACGCCGCACTGGGCGATCAGATGTTCCCCGACGGCAACGCGGGGTTTGCGCGACTCATGGTAAAGACGCTCATCCCAGAGGCGTTTGTCGGCGCGCGCACCGTGGACGCCGTGTGGCAGAATCGCGTTCAGTTCAACGCCCTCGACAAGCCAGCGCAACCCACCCGCATTCGTCTGAACGCTACGGTCGTACGAGTGGCCCATGCCGGCGATCCTGCCCAGGCGTCGCACGTTGTCGTCACGTACGTTATCGGGAACCGGCTGTACAGCGTGAAGGCGCGGGCGGTCGTCATGGCAGGCGGCAGTTGGACGGCCAAGCACATTGTGAGTGACCTGCCGGACAGTCATCGCGCGGCATACGCGCAGTTTTATCGCTCGCCGTGTCTGATGGCGAATATCGCCGTGCGCAATTGGCGCTTTCTGTACAAGATGGGCATGTCCGGGTGCCGCTGGTTCGAGGGGCTCGGCAATTATCTGTCGGTCCGCAAGCAGGCAACTATCGGCGGCGTCTCTCGGACCTTTGGCCCCGATTCACCGACCGTGCTGACGATCAAGGTCTTGTTCTCACAGCCGGGCCTGCCCATTGCCGAGCAGGGCAGCCGCGGTCGAGCGGAACTGCTCGGCACGTCGTTCGCGCAATATGAGCGCGCTTTCCGCCAACAGCTGGGCGACATGTTTTCCGCCGGCGGATTCGACCCCCGGCGCGATATCGCCGGCATCATTCTGAATCGTTGGGGCCACGCCTACGTCAATCCGCAGCCCGGCTTCTTCTTCGGGATCGATAACCGGCCCGCGGCACGCGACGTGCTGCGCGGCGCGCCACACGGGCGCATCGCGTTCGCGAACACCGATCTTGCCGGAGCGATGGATCACCGCAATTCGATCCGCGAAGCCGAGCGCGCGGTCGACCAGTTGGCGGGCGCATGATCGCATTGCCACTCGTCAGCATGCTCGCGCTTCTGGGTCTCCAGGTGCAGTCGCCCGTTCGGGTCGCCATTGGATTCGGCGTCGATACGCTCGGGACGAATCACGAGATCTTCACATTGTGGCGCAGCTATCTCTCGAGCGCGCCGGGGTGCTCACAAAACAGCTCGCTGTGGTCCGCCTCCGAACAGGCGCAGTGGCCGGTTGTCGATCTGCTGTGCAGCTACGTGTATCAAGGATTCACGGGATTCACCGTCGTTCACCTGGCTCCCGCGGTCGGCCTCGACAGCACGTATATGATCCGCACATTGGTCGCGACCGTGTCCGATTCCGGTCACGACGTTCAACCGCTCGCGCTGTATCGGGTGTATGCCACCCGCGAACGGGGCCGCTGGGTCCTCGCCAACGCCCTTCCGCGCCTGACCAGGGACTGGAGTCACGAGACGATTGGGCGCGTCCGATTCGTATTTCCGCCCGGGCACCGCTTCGCGCGCGAACGCGCCTCGGCGACCGCGGCCTTTGTCGACTCTCTGGCCGCGGCCTTCGCGATATCGCCACCGGTGAGCATCGGCTACTACTTCACCGATGACCTCATCCAGACGCTCAGCGCCCTTGGCCTCGAGTTCTTCCCGCTCGGCGCGGACACGGTCGGAGGACGGAGCAACGCTCCCGACCGGTTGGTGTTCGTGGGCTCATCGAGTCACGGCGAGGAGTACCGGCACGAACTGGCGCACGTTGTCCTCGAGCCATTCGTCGCTTCGTTCCGGCCATCTGGACTCGTGCGAGAAGGGCTCATGACGTGGACCGGCGGTTCCGCGGGGCTGACCTTCCAACAATTGATGCCGGGTCTCAAGGGATACCTCGATGCGCATCCTGAAGTGACGCTAGAGCGCATTCTCACGGACCCACCACCACGAGTGGGAACGCTCGACGTCGGCTACGATGGTCTCGCGGTTCTCTGCAAAATGGTCTACGATGCCGCCGGGATTCCCGGAGTCCGGGAACTCATGAGTGCCGGTCGTGAGCCACGGGCTGTGGTTGATACGGCCGCGCATGTGTTGAACGTTGCGCCGGCCCGACTTGATCCGCTCTGGCGACGTCGCGTCAGCGAGCTCGCGCGCTAGTCGTTGGCGCCGTCGCCAACCGAAAAACTGGAGGGCACAAATGCCTGAGGCGCTGCAGACGACGACGACATTTTCGATCGACGGCTATCGCATCGTCGAGTACAAGGGTCTGGTTCGCGGAATCGTGGTTCGGGCGCCGACGCTCAGCCAGGGATTCTTCGGCGGCCTGAAGCAAATCGTGGGCGGTCAGATCGGTGCCTACGCGGAGATGTGCGAGCAGGCGCGCGAACAGGCCTTTGATCTTCTGGTCCGGCATGCGCGGGAGCTGCGCGCGAACGCGATCGTCGGGATCAGATATGAAAGCTCGGAGGTCGGTACCGGAGGCTCTGCGACGGAAGTGTTGTGCTATGGAACGGCGGTTGTCATTCAGCGCGCAGAGGCAAGACCTTGATCGTCGCTATCGTCATCGGCATCGTTTATCGAGGGTGACCCATGTTCCTTCGCGCGATTCCTATCGTCTCAGCCGCGACGGTCTTGCTGGTTGCGAGCCCAGCTGCTCCGCCAAGCCCGCAGCGAGCCTACACTCTCAGGATCGAGTCACTGAGCCAAAATCCCCGAACCGTGCGGGTCACGACTAGCAACATGAGCGGCGCGCGGAAGAAAGCCGCGCCGCGAGATACCATCCTGGTACCCGCGCAGCGAGACACCACCCTGTCGCTCCCTGCCAGTCTGCCGATTGACGATTCCATCGATCGCATCCACGTCGTGGTTCTCGGCTTCGCGTCGGTGCGAGTGATTCTGGCGAATAATTCCGTTCCGTCCGACTCGATCGTCTCCGAAGGCCGGGATATCACGTTGGCGCGTAAGCCGAGCGGTCGATTCGAGCGAATCTGGACAGTTCAGCCGCTACTGCCATAGCTGCTTCGCCCCCTCGCCCCCATCAGTGAACCGGAGACTGCTCGTGCGTCGCCTGATCTCATCGACTGCCGTCGTCCTCGTCGCCTCTGTCGCAACGCGATCCGCCGCGCAACAACTCACGCCCGCCGAGCGCTCCAGCATCGACAGCAGCGCGGTCGCGATTCTCGACGCAACGGGAGCTCCGAGCGCGTCGATCGCCATCGTGCGAAAGGGTCAGATCGTCTACGAGCAGGGCTACGGCAACGGACGCATCGCGCCGAACACGCCGGCCAGCCC
>DASZNX010000359.1:0-16421 GCA_035551075.1 Gemmatimonadales bacterium
GAGCTGATCGCCGCGTACACGGCGTTCGCCAACGACGGTGTCCGCGTCGATCCGATCGGGATTCAGCGGATCGAAGACCGGCAGGGCAACATCCTGTTTCAGTCCACGGTCAAGCGCGAGCAGGTGTCGGATCCCGAGCACAATTGGCTCATGCTCGACATGATGCGCGACGTGATGCGCTGCCAGCCCGGGACCGGCCCGCATCGGTGCGGAACGGCCGCAGGGGCCGTCGGCGGGCTCCACGTCCCGATGGCCGGCAAGACCGGGACGACGGACGACTACACCGACGCCTGGTTCGTCGGGTTCACGCCCGAGATCGTCACCGGTATCTGGATCGGCTACGATCTGCAGCGCCGTATCATGAACAACGCGGGCGGCGGCCGCATCGTCGCCCCCGCGTGGACGAAGTTCATGCGCGACGTCTACGAGCGGCGCCCGGCGCCGGCCGATTGGGCGCGGCCGGATGACCTCGTCACGCGCGAAGTGGACTGGTCAAACGGATTTCTCGCCACGCCGTTCTGCCCGCTCGAAGTGCGCCGTTGGGAATGGTTCTATCCTGGGACAGAACCGACCCAAGTCTGTCAGGTTCATTCTCCCTTTGGTGTCGGAGTGACTCCCTAGTTCTCAGTCGCAAGAGAAGTTGCAAAGTTGTCTGTGCAACTGCGCAACTATTCTTGCGGCGTGTAGCTTGGCACCTGTGCTCAGACTGCGCGCAGGTCGCGTCCACCCTGTGACCTCGCCGTCAATTGACGACGGCGCCGTTCTTGTTGATGCGGCCGGACGGATCTCGGCTGTGGGTCCGAACGCTAAAGTGCCGGAGCCTCGCGGCGTGGAATCGCTTCACTTTCCCGACGCCGAGCTGATGCCCGGTCTCGTCAACTGCCACACGCATCTCGAGCTCACTCATCTGGGCGGGGGCGTGCAGCACGACGAACCGGAATTCCTGACCTGGATTCGTCGTATCCGCGAGCTCAAGGAACAAACCACTGCCGAAGCGTTTTACGAGGCCGCTGTGGCCGGAGTGCGTGATTGCTGGGCGCGCGGGATCACCTGCGTCGCGGAGACCGGAAGCACAGGCGCTGGTATGCGCGCGCTCCACGATCTCGGCGGCCGCGGGATCGTGTATCAAGAGGTGTTCGGCCCGGACCCTGCGAAGTGCGGTGTGAGCATGCAGGAGCTGGAGGACGCCATCTTGCAACTTCGCCGTCTTGCAACTGCGCAACTTGTCCTCGGCGTATCGCCGCACGCGCCCTATACCGTGAGCGCGGCACTCTACGAGGCGGTGGGGGCGTTCGCGCGACGCGAGGGGCTGCCGATGGCGGTCCATGTCGCGGAGTCGCGAGAGGAATCGGCGCTGGTTCGAGATGGCGCCGGTCCGTTCGCGGATGCGCTACGCGCCCGGGGCATTGTCATCGTGCCGCGGCGGGTGTCACCGGTCGCCTATCTCGTGCAGCGTGGCGTCATCCGCCCAGGGACGCTCTGCATTCATTGCGTGCAGGTGGATGAGGCGGACGTCGAGCTGATTCGCGCGACGCGAGCAGCGGTCGCGCACTGCCCGTTATCCAATCGCGCGCACCGGCATGGCAGTCTTCCGGTCTTATTGTTCCGGCACGCCGGCGTGCCAGTCGGACTAGGGACGGATTCGGTGATCAGCGTCGGGGAGCTGAATCTCTGGGCTGAGGCGGAAGCCGCCGGATTCCGTGGCGACGCCGCGATTCGCGCGCTGACGCTCGACGGCGCCCGAGCTCTCGGCTGGGGGGAGGAGATCGGTTCTCTCGAAGCGGGGAAGTCGGCTGATCTCGCCGTCTTTGCCGCCGTTCCCCCCGGCTCCCCACAGTTACCCGCCTCGCTCCTTACAGTAGTCAGCGGCCAAATCGTGCATCAAATTTCCGCCCCATGAAAACGCAGCGCCACGCGGCCATCCTGCGGATCATCCGAAACGACACGGTGGGCAGTCAGGAGCAGTTGCGCGAGCGGCTCAAGGCGGAGGGCTTCAACGTGACGCAGGCGACGTTGTCGCGCGATATCCGTGAGTTGGGCCTCGCCAAGGTGGCGGCGCCGGACGGTGCATCGCACTACGCGGCGGCGCCGGAAGGCGCGCCGGGCGTTCGCCCGCACCTCGAGCAGCTGCTGCCGAGCATGCTCGTGTCCGCCGAAGGTGTCGGGTGGGCGCTGGTGCTCAAGACGACCACCGGCGCGGCGCAAGCGCTGGCCCTCGCGCTCGATGGCGCGGGGTGGAGTGAAATCATCGGCACCATCGCTGGGGATGATGCCATTCTCGTAATCACTCGCAGCGAGCGAAGCCGCCGCGCCGTCCAGGTGCGGCTGCAGGAGCTCGCGGGACTACCTGCATGAAAACTCGGATCGCAATCGCAGCACTCGTTGGCATCGCCACTATCTGCGGAGCCCAATCACAACCTGCCCCAACCTCGACCACCTCGACAACGTCGACAACCTCGTCAACTCAGAATGTTCTCACCGATGCGGAAAAAGCTGCCGGGTGGCGGCTGTTATTCGATGGCCGATCAACCGCCGGCTGGAGGAACTATGGAAAAAAAACCATCTCGGACGGTTGGACGGTTCAGGACGGCGCGCTGACGCGCACCGGCGCGGGCGGCGACATCATCACGATCGACCAGTTCAAGAATTTCGAGCTGTCGCTGGAGTGGAAGATCGAGCCGGGCGGCAACAGCGGGATCTTCTACCGTGCCAGCGAAGACTCCGACGCGATCTACTGGAACGCGCCCGAAATGCAGGTGCTCGATGATGCCAAGCACCCCGACGGCCAGAATCGGCTCACTTCTGCCGGAGCGCTCTACGATGTCTATCCAGCACCAGCCCACGTGGTAAAACCGGCAAATGAATGGAACGCCGTGCGCATTGTCGCCAACGGCAACCACGTCGAGCAGTGGCTCAACGGCGTCAAGGTCGTCGATTGCGAGATCGGCAGCCGTGACTGGGATTCGAAAGTCGCCGGCAGCAAGTTCGCTCCGCACAAAAACTTCGGCAGGAATCCGCAGGGGCACATCGGACTGCAGGATCACGGGAACGTGGTCGCCTTCCGCAACATCAAAATTCGGGTGCTGCCATGAGCAAAAAGAAGATCTCACGTCGCACGTTCGTCGGCGACATCGCGACCGCCGGCTTGTCGTTCACGATTGTGGCGCCACACGTGCTGGGCGCCCGCGGGCGCAACCGCCTGGCACCGAGCGACAAGCTGAACATCGCGTCGATCGGCGTCGGCGGCATGGGCGCGAACGACGTGCGCGGGGTCGGGAAAACCGAAAACATTTACGCGTTGTGCGATGTGGACGATCGGCAGGCGGCGCAATCGTTCCAGGCGTTCCCGCAAGCGAAGCGGTTCAAGGATTTCCGCGTGATGTTCGACAAGGAAGCCAAAAGCATCGACGCCGTCACCGTCTCGACCCCCGATCACTTCCACACGATCGCCGGCATGACGGCGATGAAGCTCGGCAAGCACGTGCGCATCCAAAAGCCGCTCGCGCGCACGCTGTGGGAGGTGAAGCAGCTCGAGGACATGGCGCGGAAGTCGAAAGTCGCGACGCAGATGGGCAATCAGGGGCATGCCGAGGAAGGCACGCGGCAGATTCGCGAATGGGTGGAGGCCGGCGCGATCGGAACCGTCCGCCAAATCGAGCTGTGGACCAACCGCCCGATCTGGCCCCAAGCGCTCGACCGGCCGCTCGAGGAGTTCCACACGCCCGACTCGCTTGACTGGGATCTGTGGCTCGGGCCCGCGCCGGAGCGGCCGTACAATCCCGCATACGCGCCTTTCAAATGGCGCGGCTGGTGGGATTTCGGCACCGGCGCGCTGGGCGACATCGCGTGCCACTCCATGGATGCGTCGTTCTGGACGCTCGATCTCGGGTATCCCACCCGCATCGAAGCCGAATCCACCAAGCTGTTCTCCGAAACAGCGCCGGCTTGCTCGCGCATCGTCTACAGCTTCGCGGCGAAGGGGAATCGGCCGGCCGTGACGGTAGTGTGGCGCGACGGCAGCCTCTATCCACAGCGGCCCAAAGAGGTCACGGATCCACTCGCCTGGCCGTTCGATACCAGCGGCCAGATGTGGATCGGGGACTCAGGGAGACTGATCGCCGGGATCTATGGCGAGAATCCCAAACTGCTCGATCCGGCCAAGCAGGCCGAGATTACCGCGCATCCGCCGGCGCAAAAGTATCCACGGACCGAAGGCAGCTATGCAGAATGGATCGCGGCCTGTAAGGGGGGCACGCCCGCCGGCTCCAACATTCCCGAACACGCGGGTCCGCTCACGGAGATGGTTCTGCTCGGCAATCTGGCGGTGCGCACGGCACAACCGATCGACGTGGATCCCAAGACCGGCGCAGTACTCACCCCCGGGGTGCCGGAGGACTATGTCAAGCCGACGTATCGGAAGGGGTGGGCCTGGTGACCCGCTTGCGGGCGGGCCGGAGGCTGGTGTATTTTTATGCACCAATATGCATAAACAATCTCGCGGTAACGGTCGCCCTGGCACCGGTCCTCTCGTCGTGCTCGCCTATTCCGGCGGGCTCGACACGTCCGCCATTGTCCCCTGGTTGCGCGAGCAGTACGGCGCCAGGGTGGTTTGCTTTGCCGCTGACGTAGGGCAGGGCGTCGGGGAACTGACCGGACTCGTTGAAAAAGCCAAGCGCTCGGGCGCCGAAGATTGTA
Organism: Gemmatimonadales bacterium; assembly: GCA_035551075.1. Classification (GTDB taxonomy): domain Bacteria; phylum Gemmatimonadota; class Gemmatimonadetes; order Gemmatimonadales; family GWC2-71-9; genus 20CM-2-65-7. The sequence goes on from DASZNX010000359.1 coordinate 4,696, forward strand.
TCGTCGAAGACCTGCGCGAAGAGTTCGTGCGCGACTTCGTCTTCCCGACATTGCGCGCCGGCGCCGTCTATGCCCGCACCTACCTGCTCGGCACCTCGATGGCACGGCCGCTCACCGCGGCGCACCAGGTCGCGGTCGCCCAGCGTCTGGGTGCCGACGCCGTCGCGCATGGGTGCACGGGCAAGGGCAACGATCAGGTCCGCTTCGAGCTCACGTACGCCGCGCTCGCGCCAGAGCTGCAGATCATCGCGCCATGGCGGGAATGGAAATTCCAGGGCCGTGAAGACCTCATCAATTACGTGCACGCGAAAGGTGTACCGGTGCAGGCGACGGCCGAAAAGCCGTACTCCACCGATCGCAATCTCTGGCACTGCTCGCACGAGGGCGGGATTCTCGAAGACCCGTCGCAGGAGGCGCCCGAGCACATCTTCGTCATGACGAAGAACCCGCTCGCGGCGCCGGATGAGCCGGTCGTCGTCACGATCGGCTTCGAAGAAGGCAATCCTGTCAGTGTTGATGCCGTCCCACTTGGTCCTGTTGAGCTCCTCGAACAACTGAATGAAATCGCCGGCGAACACGGCGTCGGCCGGGCGGATGTCGTCGAAGACCGGCTGGTCGGCATGAAGTCCCGCGGCGTGTACGAGACGCCGGGTGGGACGGTGCTGTACGCCGCGCATCGCGAGCTCGAGCAGATGGTGCTCGATCGCCGCACGCTCCGGCTGAAGGACGAGCTGGCGCTGCGGTACGCTGATCTCGTCTACGACGGCCGCTGGTGGACGCCGGAGCGCGAAGCACTGGACGCGCTCGTGACGGCCTCGCAGAAGAACGTCACCGGCACCGTTCGCCTGAAGTTGTTCAAGGGCAACGTAATCGTCGCGGGACGCGAGAGCCCCTACGCACTCTATCAACCGTCCTACGCGACGTTCGGCAAAGACAACGTCTACAACCAGAAAGACGCCGAGGGCTTCATCCGGCTGTACGGCCTTGCGTCGCGCATCGCGGCAGGGCTCGCAGCCGAACGCACGGATGTCCCAACGCACTGATACGCATCAGATGTGGGGCGGGCGCTTCGCTCTCGGTCCGAGCGAGGCGCTCGATGCGTTAAATCGCTCTCTTCCGGTCGACCATCGCCTCTGGCCACAGGATGTGTTCGCGAGCAAAGCATGGGTCCATGCGCTATGCCGCGCCGGCGTTCTGACATCGGCTGAGGAATCGCAGCTGCTCGACGGGCTCGATCGCGTCGCCGACAAGCTCGCCGATGGCGCCGCCGTGGGCGCGCCGGACGAGGACGTCCATACGCTCGTCGAACGGCTGCTCTATGCCGAAGTCGGCGCCGTCGCCGGCAAGCTGCACACCGGCCGTTCGCGCAACGACCAGGTGGCCACCGACCTGCGGCTGTGGACGCTGAACGCCATCGACGAGTTGGATGCCGCCGTTGCCGCGCTCGGCCGGACGCTCGTCGCCAAAGCGAAAGACGGGCTCGACGCCATCTTGCCGGGATATACGCACGGCCAGCGCGCGCAGCCGGTGCGGTGGGCGTACGTATTACTCGCGCACGCCTGGCCTCTCGTCCGTGATCGCCAGCGCCTCGCTGATGCGCGCCGTCGCACGGCCGAGCTGCCGCTAGGCTCGGGCGCCCTCGCCGGATCCGGATTCCCGGTGGACCGCGTGCTCCTCAAGGAGGCGCTCGGATTCCGTGCCGTCTCACCGAATGCGCTGGATGCGACCGGCGATCGGGACTTCGTCGCCGACGTGCTGTTCGCGATCGCGCTCATCGGCACGCATTTATCGCGGCTGGGCGCCGAGCTGATTACCTACGCGAGCGGCGAGTACGCCTTTATCACGCTTTCAGACGCCTTTAGTACCGGTTCCAGCATCATGCCCCAAAAACGGAACCCAGACGTATTCGAGCTCGCGCGCGGCAAGGCCGGCCGCCTGCTCGGTGACTGTGTCGCGCTGCTCACGACGTTGAAGGGAATTCCTGCCGGTTATCAGAAAGACCTGCAGGAAGACAAAGCGCTGCTGTTCGATGCCTGCGATACCCTGGCGACCGTCTTGCCTGCCGTCACCGGCGCGATCGATACGCTCACGGTCAACGTCGAGCGCATGGCCGCGGCACTCGATCCCGCGATGCGCGCGACCGACCTCGCCGATTTGCTTGTCGAGGCAGGCGTCCCATTCCGCGAGAGCCACGGCTTGATCGGAAAGCTGGTGCGGGCCGCGGAGCAGGCTGGCGTAAGCCTGGATAAGGTGCCGGCCAATGTGGCCACGGCGATTCATCCGGCGCTTGGATCGGCATTGGCGCAACTTGGGACGTGGGAGCAAAGCGTCGAAAGCCGTGCTACGCCTGGAGGTGCATCCCGAGCCTCGGTGGACTCGCAAATCGAGGATCTACGCCGCGCTTTTCAGCCTGTCGTGACCGGCTAAACGCCTCACTTGCTGTAAGTTGCTCGTTGGTATTAGCATATCCCATGCGCTGCCTAGCCCTCAACGCCTCATTCGAACCCCTGACCATGGTGCCCGTGCGCCGGGCGCTGCGGCTCGTGATCGACGGCAAGGCCGAGGTGGTCGAGGCGGAGGGCACGCCCGTCCACTCGGAACGCATGGCGGTGCCCCGGCCCGCCGTGATTCGCCTGGTTCGATTCGTTCACGTTCCTCGCCGCTTCCGTCGCCAAGTCACCAACACGTTCCTGTTTGCTCGCGATAACTACCGCTGCCAGTTCTGCGGCCGTTCGCAACAGGAGCTGCGGCAGCGCGAGTGCCTCACGCGCGACCACCTCGTTCCCTTGTCGCGCGGTGGTACGAACGCGTGGACGAACGTCCTCACGGCTTGCTCGAGTTGCAACACCCGCAAAGGCAACCTGCTGCCCGAGGAAGTCGGGATGCATCCCCTGCACGTGCCTCACGAGCCGCATTTCGTGCATCTCTCCTGGGCCGTGCGGCGCCTCACGCGCACGCAGGCGAAGTACATCCGCCTGTTCTATGGAGCGGATGTGCTGGCGACTCTCGAAGCCCTGTGAGTAAGACGCCTTGGGCTGTGGCGGGTGCGGCTGCGGTCGCACTCGCCGGAGCCATTTTCCTCACACGGCCTCAGGCTGCGCACGGTTCCATCCACCCCGATCCGCGGCCCGGTATCACCAACGAAAAGATTCTTCCAGAATCATTCATCCCGCATAACCCGGGCGCGGTCGAAGCCTATGCGGCGGCGCGTCGTGCGGCCGGAACGCTCGACGGCGTGTATTGCCATTGCGATTGCTCGAAGCACGCCGGCCACCGCTCGCTGCTCTCGTGCTTCGAGTCGACGCATGGCGCGTATTGCGACATCTGTATGGGTGAAGCGATGCGGGCGAGCCAGATGTCGGAGCAGGGCGCCTCACTCGAGCAGATTCGCGCCGCTATCGATCGCCAATTCGGATCGTAGCACTCCGCGCCTCCAGCCGCTGACGCGGCAACCCCGCCAGCCGCACGAGAACCCGTTGCGCTCCACGGGCGAGCGCGTCCCCGAAATTCTCTCCGCTGGACACCGCCGGTCCCACATCGCCTGAGAGCCAACGCGACAATTCCTGCAGGTCCGTGTCGTTGAGCGTCGTCACCTCGAGCCGCGCGACGAAATAAAAGCGCTCGCCTTCCGAGCCGCTCGGCCGCATGGTGACGGTGTACGGGATCTCCAGCGCGGCCGCTAGCTCGTCCGCGGTCGAATAGCGCGTAATGTTGCCGTTCTGTCGAATCAACATGAAATCGTCTGCTAAGGGATCGTTGCGCGCCACCGCGTCCCACGAGAACTCGCGGATGAACTGATCGAACCAGCTGCGGCGCACCCGCCAGAGCTCCAGCCGGTAATGCAGCCGCAACGGAAATCCCGAGCGCATCAATCCGACGAATTTGCCGTCCGCGAGCAGGCCGCTGCTCCGGACACGCGGCACATTGTTTTGCACCGTGACGGTGAGCGTGGGAGACTGCGCGGCGGCCACGCCGGCGAGCGCCAGGCTGGCCACCGCACCCCAGACGAGGGGGAAGGGGCAGCGCACTCTAGAACCGGTGCTCGAGCCTGGCTGTGAAACGCAGTCGTTCGCCGGTGGTTACCGCCTTGGCTATGTAAACCCCGAATCCGCTCCAGTCCGCGCCGAGACCGACGTCCACGAGCCAGCTCCCAAGACCCGGGATCCGGCCGGCGGGCGTTTGGCCCGGGCCGTCGCCCACGAGCCAGGCCTGGCCTGTGTTGGCAAAGACGACGAGGTCGAGTCCCTCCAACCAAAACGGTGTGGTTCGTTCCTCTTTTTGTGGACCGCTTGAGGGGTTGTAACTCCAGTTGAGCTTCACATGCCCGCGGTACTCGGCCTGAAACGCCAGCACGCGGTCGCACGCGGCGAGCTTGGAGCCTGCGAATGATGGATCGACGATGTCCTTGTTGCAGGCCGCCACGCGGAATGGCTCACCGGGCATCGGCTCGGGACCGCCGAGCGACAGACGGCGCTGCAGTGGGAGCGGATCGCCGCCCATCCAACCGCCGCCGACCAGCCGCACGTTAATGCGGCCCGATGGACTGATACGGGCATAGTGCCGCACATCGACGAACATTCGGTTGAACTGATAGGAGCCGTCCGTCGGAATCGAATCACGGACCGTCAGTGGGACGCCGGGATGCGGTACGACGTCGCTACTCCGCGAGTTCTCGAACGAGAAGCGCGCCAGCCATCCTGCCGTCGGCTCCGCCGGGTCATTCCGTGTGTCGATCGCCACGTTGGCGGCGATCGTGGTGTAATGGCCTTCGTCGATCGGCGGATTGGGGCGCCATTGTTCGGAGTTGCGAAAGATCGTCCACGGGTCCTGGACACCCACACTGGTATGCCACTCACGCCGCCCCTCGAGCGATAGCGTCAGGGGCCGCTCGGGCTGTACGAAGACACGCGCTCCCCAACCCTTATTGAGGTAGTAATCGCGGTAGTCGCGCGCGAACAAAAAGGAGCTCCAGCCGATCTCATTGCTGTGCAGTCCCCAGTCTTCGACCGGTGATACGACATCGAACGCGCGCAGCGCCAGGCCCACCGGACGGTTTTCGCCGGACCGGAGCTCGCTGCGGAACATGTAGCCGAGGTCGCTGCGGGTGTCGGAGAGATCCCCCGCCGACCGGAAGACGCCGAGCGCATCGATCCGCAGCCGGAAGCTCTGCTGCAGCTTCCAGTCGAAGACAGGCCCGAATACGATCGGCAGCCCCTCGACGCGATTGAAGGTCCCGCCGGTGGCGATCGTCAACGAGGAGCGCGACTCCGCGCTGCCCCAGGACACCTGCGCGCCGAGATTCGGCAAGCGCCGCCGCAGATTGGGCGCGTATTCGATTTCGTCGCCCTCGCTGCGCAGGCGGTAGAGCAGCGGCTCCGCGTACTGGCGAAGCTCGCCGTCGATCTTCGCCAGCGCCGCCCCGTCGGCGACGCCGCCCACGATGATCACGTCGCCGGTCACCTCGGCGCCGCTCTGGAACAGCAGATCGCCGTTGATGACGAGCAAGGAGCCCAGCACTCTGCCGGCCAGGAACACGGGGCCGTTGCGCACCGCGACGTTGCCGCGCCACTCGTTCCCGTGCGGCAGCCGGGTGCGGCCGACCAGGCGCGTCGTGGCGGTGTCATTGTAGAAGCGGATGACTTCATCCGATACGAGGCGCGGCAGCGCGCGCGCCTGGAGGGTGGCGCTCGAGCTCTCGGGATGGATGACGATCGTGGTATCCTGCACCGCTGCCAGGGCCAACAGAAAAGCGAGCATAGTCAGGTCTCGAAGTCGAAGGTGTTGCGCGGTGGGTCGATACGCAGCCGCCGCATCCGCCGGTAGAGATTGGCGCGGTCGGTGGCGAGGCGGCGCGCGGCTTCGGCGACATTGCCGCGCGACACCGACAGGGCGCGGGCGATCAGCTCGCGTTCGTACTGGTCGAGGGTGTCGGACAGCCCGATGTCGCGCCACGGCGTCTCGCCGTCGGTTGCGGCCGCGGGTCGTGGCGATCCGTCCTGCGGCAGTACGCGGGCGACGTCCGCGGCCGTGACGAGCTCGTCAGACGACAGAATCGCGAGCCGCTCGACGACGTTCGCGAGCTCACGGACATTGCCGGGCCAGGCGTAGGCGGCGAGTAGTGGGATTGTGCCCGCGTCGAACTTCACGGGCCGGCCGAGCCGGGCGGCGCAGCGCGCGGCAAAGTGGCGCACGAGGGGCGCGACATCCTCGGGCCGGTCGCGCAACGGCGGAATGTGAATCGGCAGCACGTTCAGCCGGAACCAGAGGTCCTCGCGAAATTCTTTTTCCCGCACGGCTTCCTTCAGGTCCTTATTGGTGGCGGCGAGCACCCGTACGTTGACCGCGAAGGGCTTCTCGCCGCCGAGGCGCTCGACCACGCCGCTTTCCAGCACGCGCAGCAGCTTGGCCTGCGCTTCCGGCCCGAGATCGCCGACCTCGTCGAGGAAGAGTGTGCCGCCGTCCGCGAGCTCGAAGCGTCCCAGGCGGCGTTCCGTCGCGCCGGTGAACGCGCCGCGCTCGTGACCGAACATTTCGGATTCGACGAGATCGCGCGGCAACGCCGCGCTGTTGACGGTCACGAAGGGCTTGTTGCCGCGCGCGCTCTGCCGGTGAATCGCCGATGCGACGAGCTCCTTGCCCGTTCCCGATTCCCCGGTGATCAGCACACGCGATTCCGTCGGCGCGACCCGCGCGATCAGCGCGCGCAGCTCCTCCATCGCGTGACTCGACCCCACGAGCGGATCGGCATGGCCCAATTGCTCGTGCAACCGCCGGTTCTCGGCGAGCGTGCGGCCCAGCTCGAGAGCGCTGCGCAGCGTGACGACCACGCTTTCGGGCGTCAACGGCTTTTCCAGAAACTGGAACGCGCCGAGCTTCATCGCGCGCACGGCGTCGGCGAGATTCGCCTTGCCGCTCATCATGATCACCGGTACCTGGGGCGCGCGCTTACGGATTTGTTCGAGCGTCGCGAGGCCGTCGGGCCCCGGCGGCATCATCAAATCGAGCAGCACGGCGTCCGGTGAATCCTCCACCAGACGCTTGAGGGCTGCGTTGCCATCGGACGCTTCGACGGTTTCGAATCCATCGGACTGCAGCAGCGCGCCGATCATGCGCCGGATGTTGGCTTCGTCGTCGACGAGCAGGACGCGCGGGCTCATACGTGGAACACGATCGAGAATGTCGCGCCGCCGCCCGGAGTCTCTTCCACGCTGATGTTGGCGTGGTGCGCCTCGAGTGTGACGCGGACGAGCGCGAGCCCAAGCCCCGTTCCATCCGCCTTGGTCGTGAAATAGGGCTCGAATACGCGTTGGCGCAGGTCGGCCGGAATGCCTGGGCCATGATCGGCGATCGAAACCACGAGCGCGCCATCGTCTTCGGCGACGCGCACATCGATCACGCCCCGGCCGTGCATCGCTTCCGCGGCATTGCGATAGAGATTTGCGAACGCGCGCCGGAGCGGCTCGTAGTAACCCATCAACGTCCGGCGTCCGCCGTTGGCTGTGAGCCGGACCTCGACGCCTTGAGGAACGCCGGTACGACCAAGCTCGCCCAGGAGCTCGACGAGATCCACTTCGCTCTGCGGGCCTTCGGGCAGTCGTCCGAATTCCGAAAACTCTTTGGCGAGACGCTCCAGCCGATCAGTCTCCGCGCCGAGTACTTGGATCGCCGTCTCCGACCGCTCACCAGCCAGACCCGCCCGTCCCAGTTGATCCACTGCAATACGCATCGACGTCAGCGGGTTCTTGATTTCGTGTGCGACACGCCGCGCGACCTCGCGGAAGGTCCGCAACCGCTCGGCTTCGAGCTCGCGCTCGCGCGCGGTGGCAAGGGCTGCAGCCATTTCACGAAACGCCTGGCGCAGCGCCTCGAACTCCGGAGCGCCACGCTTCGAGGGCCCAGGCGGCAGCTCGGATTTGCGGCGAATCAACGACGTCCAACCAACGAGCTCGTCGATCGGTCGAGAGAGCTGCCGGGACAGGTGACCCGCGAGGTTTACTGCCGCGTACAACACGGCGATCCCGAGGAGCAGGATGACAATTGCGAAGCCGGCCGTGTAATAGCGCAAGAAGGTCTCGGCTCGCCGGGCGAGACTGACGGACTCCGACACTTCGTTGAGATGCTCGCGCAAGAGCGTCCGCTCGCGCACCGTCAGATGCAGCGTGTCGACGCCCTCGAGCAGGCTACGAGCGGTTGCGGCAACCCGTTCGGTCGAGGCCCGCGCGCCGGCAGCGGGCAGGAGACGCCGGACCGACAGCACCCAACCCGCCACCGCGAGAACCGTTGGGACGGCGGTCATAACCACGAGGATGAGGAAGATCCGCCGTCTGAATGGCAGAGCCATATGCGGGGCCAATTTATGGAATCGGCCAGGCTGTGACAAATCGACACGGTGGTAAAGCGGTGCGTGGTGCGTGGTACGTTGTGCGTGGGGTCGTTACCCACGCACCACGCACTACGCACCACGCACCTAAGGAGTCAGGAGTCCAGTGAAATCCCACACTCATTACCTCTGGTTCAACACCAAGCGCCGCCAAGAAATCATCGATATAACGGACGACGTTGTGCAGGTTGTGGAGGCGAGCGAAGTGCGCGAGGGTTTTGTCCTGGTGAGCGCCATGCACATCTCGGCCTCCGTCTTCGTCAACGACCATGAGTCCGGGCTGTGGGAGGACATTCTGCAATGGCTGGAGAAGACCATCGCGCCGTGGGATCCCAAGCGGTATCGTCACAACGAAACGGGTGAGGATAATGCCGCGGCGCATCTGCGCAGCCTCACGATCGGGCACGAGGTCATTGTGCCGATCACCGCGGGGAAGCTCGATTTTGGTCCGTGGCAGCGCGTGTTTTACGGCGAGTGGGATGGGCAACGAAAAAAACGCGTGATCATCAAAGTACTCGGGGAATGACTGCTATGATCGCTCTATTGACAGTGATGATGCTGGCGCTGCCCATGGCCCAAGATGCGGACTCGCGTCAGCTCCTGAAGCTCGAGGATGATTGGGCCCGCGCGTTGATGCGGCGTGATACGGCGACCTTTCAGCGGCTGCTCGCGCCGGGATTCGTCTATTCAGAGAACGACCAGACGATGACCCGGGACGAGGTCCTCCGCGGCATCGTGACCGGACCGGATACGGTCGACGCGGCAGCGAATGAGGACATGAAAGTGCATCGCTTTGGAACGACCGCGCTCGTGACCGGATGGCTGGTGGTGCGGGGCAAGGGTCCGAGCGGCTCGTTCGAGCGGCGATATCGCTACACCGATACCTGGATGAAACGCGGCAAGCAGTGGCAGATCGTGGGCGCCCACGACTACCTCGCGCCCCCCCCCAAGACCTGACGAACTGACCTGCGGTTCCTTTCCATTCGCGCTTGTCAACGGGACGGGCATGCGCAATGTTGGGGTCCCATGTTCGTTTGGAACTGCGAAGCATCGAGCCCGATCGACTACGCGTTGATCGTCTGCGCCGCCTCCGCGTGGGTATACGCCGCCTGGTGTTTGATTCAGCTCCGCTACGAGCGGCGCTCGCCCCTCGTCTGGTGGGAGCCCGTTCCGTTCGGCGTCGGTGATCTCACGCCGCGGGGTCGCGAGTACCACCGCCGCTTCTTTGTTGCGCTGTTCGCCGGCACCTGCGCGCTGCTGTTCGCGGTCGCGCTGTGCGCCAGTCGCTGAGTCCCCCCTCCCCGGCTCACCCCTCGATTTTGTAAATCTCGCGCCGGCCGTACTCGACGAGGTCGTGATAACCTTTCATGATCGCCTCGAATTCTTTCTGATCCTCTTTGCTTTGGCCCGCGCCCGACATGCTGCGCTCGAATTCGTCGACGCTTTCCACTTCCATCTCGGCCACTAACGTCCAGTAGCGCTCCGCGCAGAAGTCCGTCATCACGCGCATCTTGGGCATGCCGGCCTTTGGGGCGAGCTTGTTCATGGCAAGGAATTTCTCGATCAAGGGGCGCACCTTGCCGGGCTTGCAGTACATCACTTCTCGAATGAGCAGCATCTCATCTCCTCGCGTGAGACGTAGTGGGAACCAGCTCTTCGGACTCCTGGAGAAACGTCATCTGCGGTAACTTGGCGTTGGGATCCTGCTTCCGGGCCTCGCCATGCAGGCGCTCGATGAGCGTGCGCGCCTGGCCCAAATCGTTGACCCGGAAGAGAAACAGGACTTCGTTGTTGTCGTCCGCGTTTTGCCAGAGATGCTCGAGAAACAGCCCATCCAGTGCGTGCTGCGGGGCGTCCGCTTCGAGCTGGTGCTTGATCGCCGCAAGCGGAACGTTGCGCAAGCGTGCCAGCATATGCGCCATACATCCTCCTTATGGATCTATCTCAGGGCCGGAGACAACTGAGATTCTAAGACACTAAGGCGCAGATTCGGTTGCGGACGTAATCCCTTAGTTTCATCGCATGACCGAGTTTAGTCTCGAGCGTTCCATCGAGGTGTTGAGCCGCACTCCCGCCGCGCTCGATGCGTTGCTCCGTGGGGTGAGTGCCGCGTGGGTGCGTGGTACGGAGGGGCCGGATACCTTCAGCCCGTTCGACGTCGTGGGGCACCTCATCGATGGCGAGGAGACGGACTGGATTCCGCGGGCGCGGATCATTCTCGCACGCGGGAAGAATCTCCGGTTTGAGCCGTACGATCGGGTCCGTCATCGCGCGCGCAACGCGTCGCGCACGCTCGAATCACTGCTGGGCGAGTTTGCGAAACTGCGGGAAGCCAACCTGACGCTACTCAGATCCTGGAAGCTGACATCGAAGGAATTGGACCTGCCGGGCGAGCATCCGAGCCTCGGGCCGGTAACGCTCCGACAACTACTCGCGGCGTGGGTGGTGCACGACCTCGGGCATATCGCTCAGGTCGCGCGCGTCATGGCGAAGCAGTATCGCCCGGAGGTGGGGCCGTGGGTGCCGTATCTGCCGGTGCTGACCGATCACGAGACGCCGCGCTCGTAACCGTTTTCTTGGTGCTCAATCGTCAGTGAACGAGCGGCTCGTAGCTCTCGAGCACTTCATCGCGAACGTAGTCCGATCGACGAAACTCGGCTTTTACCAACCATCCCCTGTCCTGCGAGATCCACATCGTCCACGCGTCGGCGCCGGACATGTAGCTCTCTACTTCGACGCGCCAACAGTCGAATCTGCCCGCCGGTACCAACACGCGATCTGTTCCTGTGACGCGTAAGTTCAGGGGGAAGGCGCTAAGCTTAATCGTGCCTGGCTTGGTTCGCACGAAGAGGCCGGTTTGGTACAAGCTGCCCTGCCAGCCGCGTTCAAAGCGGATGGCGGGCAGAAGCATGCGGAACTCTTGCTCGAGCAGCCAGTCGTTGGTGAAGAGCGCGTCAGATGGAAACGTCAGCTCCATGACGCCGCTGAGGGATCCCTTTATCGGCCCGGTGACTGTGATTGATTGGAAGCCACGGGCGCTCGAGAAACTCTCCACCAGACGGCTGCGATGCTTGTTCCAGTACTTCACTGTGTATCGCGGCCGGAGTGTGGCAGCGTCGATGTAGACTGTGTCGGCAAATCCTGCGGTCTCCACCATCCACGCCGGCTCCCCGCTGTAACTTCCGCGGGTCAAGCGGATCCGTGTACCCCCATTGAACGACGGTTGGCTGAGTATTCCGTCTGTTGTCGTCATGGATTGGTACGTCCACGTCCCTTCAGACAAGCGGGACAGGTTGAGCGCCCGGCTGCGAACCAGCGGGTACCTGAGTACGGGCGATGTGGGTAC